>JAISMQ010000211.1 GCA_031276685.1 Treponema sp.
AAAAATTGTATTGCCAAAAGAATATTGGAATGATTATCAATATTTTTAACAGAGAATTTGGCAAAAATATTTCGCATAACGTTCTGTTTACGCGCCCCGGCCCGGTTCTTCCCGCTTGGCTTCTTCCCAGTAGCTGTCCATAAGGGCGAAGTTTTCCGGACCCAGTTCCCGGCCGCTTGCCTTCATCTTTTCTTCCACGCGCTTAAAGCGCCGCTCGAATTTGGCGTTGGTCCGCTGCAGGGCCACCGAGGGGTCTACGTTGAGGTAGCGGCACAGGTTCACCACCGAAAAAAGCAGATCCCCCAGTTCGCCCTCCAGGGCTTCCGCAGTATCCGAGGGCTTCGCGCCTCCCTGCGGCTCCCCCTGCGGGCTTTGCCGCGTGTCCAGGACCGCCCTGGTTTCTTCCAGCTCTTCCCGGATCTTGGCGATAACCCCTTCCAGGTCCGGCCAGTCGAACCCGGTTTTGGCGGCCTTTTTCTGGAGCTTGAAGGCCCGGTCCAGGGGCGGGAGCCCCCGCGAAACCTGGTCAAGGACGCTGTCTTTGGGTTTCCTTCCCTCCTGCTCCACCTTGATCCGCGCCCAGTTTTCCAGGACCTCCGCGGAATCCTTTACCGTTGTTTCCCCAAACACGTGCGGGTGGCGGCGGATAAGTTTTTCGGCTATGCCGTCCAGCACGTCCGCCACGGTAAAGGCCCCCTCCTGCTGGTGCATGTAGGAGATCATCGTTACCAGGAGGTACAGATCCCCCAGTTCCTCCCGGATGTGGGCGGGGTCTTTCCCGTCAATGGCTTCTACGCACTCGTAGGTTTCTTCGATAAGGTCCCCGCGCAGGCTTAGGGGGCTCTGCTCGCGGTCCCAGGGGCAGCCGCCGGGGGCGCGGAGCCGGACGATAACGTCGTAGAGGGCGCGGAAAGCGGAAGCGGGTGCGGCCGGAGGTACTTCGACCGCCGGAGTACCTTCGGCGACCGAGGTACCTTCGGCAGCCGAGGTGCTTTCGGCAGGGCCGGCGCTCATGGCTGGTCCGCGGGCCGGACCGCCAGGGTTATAAGCTGCACAAAGTAGTTGATCTTTTTGTAGGCGTCTATGATCCGGGGGGCCAGGGGGGTTTTGGAATAGGCGTCCAGTTCTTTCCAGTTGATAATAATGTCGTTCTGTTTTTTCGGTATGTCGTCCGAAAGGGCCTTCATGTACTTGCCCACCGTGATGATATGCGCCGCCGCAGTTTTGATGATCGCCAGGGCTTCTTCGTCAATGGCGTCGATGATGCTGGCGATGTACCGCGCCTGGGCCCGGTCCCGGTCCACCCGCAGCAGCGCGCCCCGCAGCCGGGGGCCGTTGCTGCCCTTTTCCGAAAGGGTTTCGTCAAGTTCCGTGACGGAGGGCAGCACGTCCAGGGCGCCGTGGAAGCCTTCGGACATTTGCAGGGATCCGGTGTTGCTGGTCCACTGCCCCCGGATCAGCACGATGTCGCAGATTTCCTGCACTTCTTTGGCAAAAAAATCCTGGAGAAAGGCCGTAAGGTAGTTCAGGGCGGCGGCGTAGGCAAAGCCGTCCAGATCTTTCCCCGTGTAAATCTCGTTGACCCGCGTGTTGTAGTAGGTAAGCCGCGTTGTGTCTATTTCCCCGAATATCGCCCGCAGAAGCGCTTCGCTTTGGGCGTTCCGCTGGCTTTCCGCGATGGCGTTGATGTGCTTCCACACGTCCCCCCGTTTTTCTTCCAGCCACTCGGTGCTAAGACGGCTGGAGAGGTCCTGCGTTTTGCCGTCCCAGATGGGGTTTTTCGTGGCGTGCCTTACGATGTATTCGATTATTTTTGACTGCTTAAGATCGTTCAGGTTGAACAGCAGCGTTGCCCACTGATCGTAGGGGATGCTGTCGGTCCCCCCCTTGATGGTCCTGAGGACCGAAAAGGCCGTTTTCCAGTCGTCCTGGGGGTTGAGGGAGGCGATAACGGTGTAAAAGGCCCCCAGATCGTCTATCAGCATATCCGCCCCCACGGCGGCAAATTTAAGGGGCGTGGTAAAGATACCCTCCAGCGCGGCGGAATCGAATTTTTTCAGGAGCCCCACAAAGTCGAAACAGACAAAGCGGGAGAATGCGGTGATCAGGTTATGGCACTTGTCTGCGGCGTTTACGCGGTCCGCGTCAAAGAGCCTGGTAAGGGTCTGGTAATCTTCTTCCAGCTCTTTGATCAGCGCGGCGGGGGCCGTGGTCCTTGCCCGGTTTTCAATGGCCTCCGGGCTGATTTTCCGGGCGGTTTCCTGGGCCTGGGGGGGCATGAAATACTCGATGATGGAACGCTTAAGCTGCCCGGCGCTTTCCACCTCGTTTATAAAAACCTGGGCGGGGTAGATGGTCTTGTAGATGATGTAGACGTACTGGGCAAAGGAAGGGTCTACCTCTTCGGACTTAACCTTGTAGAATTTGGCGTACTTGTTTTGGGCCAGTTCCCGAATTGTCTGTTTGATCAGCATGTCCTTGTCGGAAAGCGGCTCGTTTTCCTTCCCAAGAAGTGAAAAAACTTTATCGATGATAGTATTGTCCGGCATTTGCCTGTTCCCCCAGCGTGTCTTTGCTATATATTATCGGGTAATCTGTGTTTCGATCAACGCTGCGGACCGGCGCGAATGTCAGCCCCCCAGCAGGCTGAGGAGTTCGTCATCGCCAAAGGCCCCCAGGCTTTTAAGGGCGGAAAGGCTGCGCAGAAACGAGAATTCGGCCCTGTTTTTTTGGGTTTCGCCCGACAGGGAGCGGGAGGCGGCGTCAAGGAAGCTGGCCATGGAGACGCTTGAAAGGTGGAAAAGCTCCTGCTGCTGTTCCAGGAGCAGGGCCGAATATTCGGCCTGCCGCCGGTTGGCGATAAGGGTTCGGGCGTTTCCGGCCAGCGTAAAAAGCTGGGACTGCAGATCGATGTCAAAGCTTGCCAGGGTATCCTCGTAGTCAAGGCGGGAGTTTTCCAGGGAATTTTTTTGCCGCTGTTCGCTGTTTATAAGGGTCCAGTAGTCAAGGGGGATTGTTCCGCTCAGGCTAAGCGACGCGCCGTAGGAGAGGGGGTCGGCGGAGATCTGCATAAAGTCGTAGCCAAGGTTAAAGGACGCGGACAGGTCCAGGCTTGGCCAAAACGCGCTTTTTGCAAGGCTGTACTCGTTTTCCGCCCGCTTGAGCGTGATGTACGCGGACTTGAGCGCGGGGCTGCGGGAGGCGAGTATCTCTTTTAGTTTTAGAAAGCGGGCCGAAATTTCTTCCATGGTCCACCGGGAAATTGCGCCGAGCAGGTCTTCGTAATCCCCAAAGTCCAGCGGCAGCAGATCGGCGATCCCGGCGCTGCCGGTAAGCTGTTCAAGCCTGCGCCGCGCCAGGGCAAGGCCGGTCTGGGCGGCCGCCAGGGAGCTGTCCGCCGCGGATTTGTTCGACAGGGCAAGGTAGTAGTCGCTGGGGGATAGGATGCCGCCCTCCCGCCGGATCTCCGCGGTTTCCAGGGCAACCGCGCCTATTTGCGCCTGTAGTTCGGCGGTTTTTACGGCGGCCTCCGCTTCCAGGCAGGCGAAGTAGCGGCTGTCCGCCTCTTCCATGACGGCGAAGAGCCGCGCCTGGGTTTGCGCGTCCAGCGCGGATTCGTCCAGGGCAAGGTTCGCCCGTTCGATCTTCGATTTTCCGCCGTCAAAGATGCTGAGGGTCCCGCTGATCGAAAGCGCGGCCCCGGCGTCCAGCCTGTCCAGCGCGGGGGTCGGGGCCTTTGGGAGCAGGTTATACGACGCATTGGCGGAAGCCCTGAGGGAGGGTATGTGCCTGAAGTAGTAGGCCATCTTTGCAAGGATCTGGTTTTGTTTTGAGGTTTCAAGTTTTCGCAGTTCGGGGGAGGCCGCGACCGCCGCCCGGCGGATATCCTCCAGGCCCGGTTCTGCGGAAAACGCCGCCGGGGGGAACGCCGCAGCCAGGATCAGAAACAACAGTAATACTGTTTTAACCGCGCCGCGTTTTGTTATGCCGATACCGCGCCTGTTCATGGCAGCTCCGTTTGCGCCGCGCCTATTCATAGCGCAGCGCCTCGATAGGATACAGGCGGGCCGCTTTTTTCGCGGGGTAGTAGCCGAACACGACCCCCACGAACAGGGAGAACAGCGCCGCCAGAAGGACGATGACCGGGGAAATTGAAGCGGGGATGCCGACTACCGCCAGGACCTTGCAGGCGATGTAGGACAGCGTAATGCCGATCATCCCCCCGGCGATGCTGAGGATGCAGGCTTCGGCGAGAAACTGCAGCAGGATATCCTGCTTCCGCGCACCCACCGCCATGCGTATGCCGATCTCGCGGGTGCGTTCCGTTACCGACACAAGCATAATGTTCATAATACCGATTCCGCCCACCAACAGGGACACCCCGGCGATGGCCGCCAGCAGTATGGTAAGGTTGCGGGACGTTTCCCCGGCCATTTCGATAAGGCTGGTACTGTTCATAATGCCGAAGTCGGGAACGGCGTCATCGGGAAGGTTGTGGGATTCCCGCATGATCGCCTCCGCCTCCCGCTGGGCAACGTCCATGTAGGACTTGTCTACCACGCTCATCACGATGGAGGACAGGTTCTTTGAAGGGGCAAGGCGGGTAAGGTAGGTACGGTAGGGGACCAGCACCACGTTGTCGGCGTTGGACATGCCCAGGGAATCGCCGTGGGCTTCCATGACCCCCACGATGATCCAGGAACCGTCCCCCAGGCGCATGCTCTGCCCCAGGGCCTGCCCGGTACTGCCAAACAGGGATATTGCCGTTTCAGAGCCCAGCACCGCGACCCGCTGGCGGTCGGCGTTTTCCTCTTCCCCGAACATGGCCCCCAGATCGATTTCCCAGTCCCGGATACGGAGGTAGGATTCTTCCACACCCATTACCGATACTGAAGCGCTGCCCGCCGAGCCGATGCAGGTAAAGTTCCGCTGCACCAGCGCGGAGACTGCGGCGGCGTAGGAATTCTCCGCCACGATTTTGTCCCGGTCCGCCACCGTGACCCTGGGGCGGCGGGAAAATCCGGTCATGCTTTGGCCCCCGCGAAAGACCATGTACTGGGGCTGGATCTGCAGCAGGTTGGTCCCCATGGAGGAAATGCGGGCCTCGATTTCGTTCTGGGCGCCCTGCCCGATGGCGGTCATAACCACCACGGAGGCTACCCCGATGATAATGCCCAGGGAGGTAAGCAGGCTGCGCATCATGTTCCGCAGAATAGAGCGGACACAGTTTTGCAGCAGGTAGAGGAACTTCACTGCCCCGCCTCCATGCCATGGGCGGTCCGCCGGTCTTCCACGATACGCCCGTCTTTAAGGGTGATGATCCGCTTTGTTTTTTCCCCCACGTCCGGTTCGTGGGTTACCAGCAGGATCGTTTTTCCGCTGTCGTTGAGCCTGCGGAACAGTTCCATGATCTCCTGGGTCATGGAGCTGTCCAGGTTCCCCGTCGGCTCGTCGGCAAGGATAAAGGCCGGGTCCGTAACAATGGCCCTGGCTATGGCGACCCGCTGCTGCTGGCCCCCGGACAGTTGGTTGGGTTTGTGAAAGATCCGGTTGGCCAGGCCCACCGCGTCCAGGGCCGCTTCCGCCTTTTCCCGCATCTGGCCGCGCCGGAGCTTTGCCTGCCGCCGGTACAGCAGGGGCAGCTCGACGTTTTCTATGGCGCTGGTCCGGGGCAGCAGGTTGAAGGACTGGAACACAAAGCCAATTTTACTGTTGCGGATCTCCGCGAAGGTCCCGGCGTTTGACCGCGTGGTTTCCACGCCGTCCAGGGTGTAGCTTCCCTCGCTGGGGGCGTCCAGGCAGCCCAGGATGTTCATCAGGGTCGATTTGCCGGAACCGGAGGGGCCCATAATGGCGATAAATTCCCCCGCTTCCACGGAAAAATCCACCCCGCGCAGGGCGTTTACCACGTAGCTTTCCTGCTGCTGGCCGCGCCCGAAGATCTTTTTTTTGTCCTCCGCCTGGTAGCGCCGCGTTACCCCCGACAGCTTTATTACCGGGCTGCCCGCAGGCCATACGGGCGGCGGCAGGAAGGGAAGGAGCGCCATTATTTAACCCTTTCGCGGACGATGAACTGCGTTGCGGCGATCATGGCCTCCGTAAGATCCGGGGAGGAAACTTCGGTCACCGATCCGTTGCTGATGCCCGGCGTGACCAGGATGCAGTCGAGTTTTCCTTCGCCGTTGAAGAACCACAGGGGTTTGTACTGCGATCCCTGGGACGCGGTCCCGCTGCGGCTTGCCGCCCCTCCGGGCGCCCCGCCCATACCGCCCGGCATCCCGCCGCCTAGTCCGCCGCCCCCAGGGGCGCCGCCCAGGCCGCCCGCGCCGGGTCTGCCGCCGCCTGCGCCCCCGGCCATGCCCGGGACGGCCTGGCCCCCCCGCTGGGCGCCGCGTTCCGTTGTGCCGGCCGCAGCGCGTTCCGCCACGGCGCCCTGGCCGCCGGCGGGGCTTTCGGAACTTTGCCGCGTAACCGGCCCCTGTTTGGCGCTGATAATCTCGTCCAGTTGGGAAGCGGAAAGCTGCGAGGGGGTGTAGCGCAGGGCCGCGTTGGACACCAGGAGCGCGTTCTCCCGCGAATCTTCGACAAACTCCACGTTGCAGGTCATGCCCGGCAGCAGGGACAGATCGGCATTGTCAACAGTGACAATAACGTTGTACGAAACCACCCCGTCCTGGGTGGAGGGGGAAAGCCGCTTGCTGGAAACAGCGCCGCTAAAGCTGCGCCCCGGCAGCGCCTCCAGCGTAAAACGGACCTCCTGCCCTTCCCGGATCGAGTTGATGTCGAGTTCCCCCACCCAGGATTCGATCTGCATTTCCCGCAGATTTTCGGCGATGACAAAAATTGCGCTGGAATTGGTGGAAGCCCCCTCCGCCACGGTGCCCCCTTCGCTGATGTTGCGGGACAGCACCGTTCCGTCTATCGGGGAGGTAATAAAGGCGTAGTGGTTGATCTCGGTTTCGGCGACCCGCAGGTTGGCTTCCGCAATGGCAAGATCCGCCGCCTGGGCTTCCAACTGGTTCCTGCTCTGCCGCAGCTCGTACTGGCTGATAAGGTTCCGTTCCGCCAGCTTTTCCTGGTTCTGGTAGTTGATCTCCTGCAGTTCGTAGGCGGAGCGGGCCTTTTTTACCTGGGCCTCCAACTGATTCCGCTGGAGGCGGCGGGTGTCGGTGTTGAGGACCGCCAGGACATCGCCCTTTTTAACCTCGTCGTTGTAGTCCGCCAGCACCTGCTCCACCTTGCCCGAAATTTGGGAAAAGACATTTACTGTGGCGATGGGCTTGAGGGACCCGGTGGAGCTTACGGTCTTGGCAATGGAGCCGCGCCGCAGGGACTGGAACTCGTAGCTTGAAACAGCGCCGCTGTTTCCCTTGCAGGAAAACAGGAGCAGCAGAACTATTGCCAAACTTGAACATACCCGCTTTTTCATACGAAAGGTAAACCACCCCCAGGGCTGTAAGTTACTATAGCCGGCCCGGCGCTTCCGCAGCGCCAAAGGGGCGGGCCCGTTCCAGGACATCGGCGATAAGGCGGTGTTCCGGCAGGAGGAGGCCGGGGTCCCGCTCCAGGATTGAAAACGCCTCGCGGCGGGCTTTTTCAAGTTCGGCCACGTCCCGCACCGGATCGGCAAAGGCCAGCGGAAGGTAGCCCGACTGTTCCACCCCCGCGATCTGCCCCGGACCCCGGAGTTTAAGGTCTTCTTCGGCAATGATAAAGCCGTCCGTATGTTCCAGCATGACCATAAGCCGGGTCTTGCCGTCCGGGGTAAGCTCGTCCGAGTACACAAGAAAACAGTAAGACTGTTCGGAGCCCCGGCCCACCCGGCCCCGGAGCTGGTGCAGGGCGGAAAGGCCGAATCGTTCCGCGTGTTCAACCACCATGCAGGTGGCGTTGGGCACGTCCACCCCCACTTCGACAACGCTGGTAGCCGCCAGGATGCGGATCTCGGCCCGGCGGAAACGTTCCATGATGCCCTGTTTTTCTTCCTCGCCGATCCGCGAGTGGATCAGGGCCACGGGGTACCGGGGGAACACTTCGTTTGCCAGACGGTCGGCCATGGTTTGGGCGTCCTTTAGTTCCGCCGCGCCCTCCGCCGCTTCGATTAGGGGGTAGACAAAGTAAGCCTGCCGGCCCCGGGCCAGTTCGTTCCGCACAAAATCGTACACCTTCCCCTCGTTGGATAGCCGCGCCAGGTGCGTTTTAACGGGTTTGCGCCCGGGGGGCATGTCCCGGATCACCGACACCTCCAGATCGCCGAAGACCGTCAGGGCCAGGGTCCGGGGGATGGGGGTGGCGCTCATCATCAGCAGGTCGGGGTGATCCCCCTTGTCCATAATACGGGAACGCTGGAGGACCCCGAAGCGGTGCTGCTCGTCCACCACCACGAGCCGCAGGCCGGAGTAGGCCACGTCGTCCGAAAACAGGGCGTGGGTTCCCAGGACTATGTCGATCCGGCCTTCGGCAAGCCCCTTGAGCAGCTCCCTGCGCCCCGATGCTTTGATGTTCCCCGTGAGGAAACTAAGCCGCAGGCCCAGCGGTTCCAGCAGCCGGGCGGCGTTTTCCGCATGCTGCCGGGCCAAAAGTTCCGTGGGCGCCAGGATCGCCGCCTGCCCGCCCCCTTCCACCGCCGCCAGCGCCGCCAGAAACGAGACGAGGGTCTTCCCCGATCCTACGTCCCCCTGCAACAGCCGGGCCATAGGCACGGGCCCGGCCATGTCGCGATTTATCTCGGCAATGGCCCCCAACTGGCCGGGGGTAAGATCGAAGGGCAGCCGCTCCGCAAGACGCCGCTGCAGGGGGCTTAGACCCGCCGCGTCCCCCGCGATGTCCCCCGCCGCGATCCCGCCCGCGCCCTTTGGGACAGTATCCCCCCGGCGGGCCGCAGCCCGGGGGCGCTGCGTGTTCCGCCGCTCCATGGCCCGCCGCCCTACCAGGATCTCCAGGTAGAAGAGTTCCCCGCAGACAAAGGTCCGTTTGGCCCTGCCCAGTTCCTCCATGCTGGCGGGGAAGTGGATGCCCTTGAGCGCCAGGGGCCGGGGCAGAAGCCCCTCCTGTTCGATGATCGCCTGGGGAAGCTCCTCGTCTATCCGGGGAAGCCAGCTTTCCAGCGCCCGGCTTACCAGGCGGCGGAGCGTGGTCTGCGTGAGCCCTTTGCTAAGGGGGTAGACCGGAAAGATGCCATGCTCTTCCCCCTCGCGTGAAATGTCAAAAGTACCGGACTGGATCTTCCCGTATTTGTACTGGAACCGGCCCCACAGGTGGCAGCGCCGCCCCGGCGTTAGTTGGCTTTCCAGGAAGGGGCGGTTCCAGCAGAGCAGTTCCGCCTTCGCGCTTTCGTCTTCCACCAGGACCCTGAGGGTCCGCTTCCGGCCAAAGCCGATCCAACTGCGGCCCAGAACCGTAACCGTCGTGTTTACCTGGGGCTTCGCGGCGAATTGCGCCAGCGGGACGATGCCGGTCCGGTCCTCCCAGTCCCTGGGAAAGTGGCAGAGCAGATCCGCCACCGTGCGGATCCCCATATTTTCCAGGGCCGCGACAGCGGCTGGGCCGGCGCCCCGGATGCGGCCCACAGGCTCTTCAAGTTCCCGCAGAAACATGGCTCATGGCGTGTCCCCGGTTCGCGGCAGGCCCGGGCTTACAGCGGCAGCCGCTGGAAGATTCCCGAAAGCGCGCCGACCAGGACGGTCCCCGCCGCGAAAAGGGCCGCGAGTACCCCGGTTGAAAGCAGCACGCCCGCCAGGTAGTTGATAAGCCTGCGGCGGAAGAATATGCGCGTAATGCGGTACAGGACGGGCTGGGAAACGGAGTCGATGATCCGCCAGAACGTGGAGTAGATGTTCCGGTTGGTCAGGTAGGCGAAGAGCCGCAGGAGCAGGACGATGATGAAAAAGCCCAGGGCGAAGGAGGCGATGGACCAGACCGCCTGCAGGACGATGGCCAGCAGGATCCCCAGGCTTAGGCGGCCGTAAACGACCGCCGTGCCGCAGATCGTCTGGACCAGGGAGAGGGCCGCCAGCGCCGCCACGGGGGACAGGTCGATGCGGCTTGTCCGGAAGACGGGGAAACGGCGCCACCAGTCCAGGTAGGGATCGGTAATCTGGGCCAGAATTTCAACGGGGCGGCCCAGGCGGGCCCCGCCGAACCAACTGAGCATAACCCGGATAAAGATGAGCAGCATGTAAAGCCCCGTCAGGCTTCCCAGCAAGGTCAGGATAAAACGCATACTATTCCCCCCAAACTTCCGCTACCGCCGGGCAGCGTTTAATGGCGTCCATGGAGGCCGGGCTGGCGCTGACGCTTATCTGGGTCGCGCTGCGGATCACCGTTTCCCGCCGGGCCGTTTCCTGGGGCACGTGGATAAACACCAGGCAGGGGCCGGGGTTTTCCATAAGCTCGTCCCGCAGCGGGGGCAGCAGGTTCATGTCAAGGCGGGCGGCTTCGCCGTCCAGCCGTATGTGCAGTTCCCGCCAGCGCCGTTCCTGCCCCCCGCCGGCAGCCGCAGCCTGAACCGCCGCCGGGGCCGCCACTTGGGCCGCCGGCGGCCTGTCCGCCGCCCATGCCGGCCGCGCCTGAGTCTCCTGCGGCGCCCCGCCCGCGATCCCCGTATCCGCCCCGGTTCCCGCCGTGTTTTCGGCCATTTTTCCCGCCTTCTTTTCCAGCCGTTCCAGGTCCAGCACCGAGCCGACCTTAAAATTCGGCTTTTCCCGGGACTTGTCCAGACGGCCTTTTAGGGCCGCCGGTTTTCCTTCGGCAATTTTGCCCTGGCAGCCTTCCCAGATTTTCCCAAAAAATACCAGATCGATCTCCCCCCGGTAATCCTGCAGGGTCCCGAAGGCCATCGCCTTTCCGTTCTTGTCCTGGATGGGCCGCAGGTTCTTTACCGTGCCCACCAGGGTGTATTCATCTTCCGCAGCCTGTGCCGAATCCGCAAGATCCAGCGTGGCGAACTGCCGCCAGGTTTCCCGGTACTTGTCCAGCGGCTGGGCGCAGAAACTGTCCACCAGATCGGGGATCTTAAGCTTGTCCGCTTCCAGAACCGCCTCAGCCTGGACCGCCGGCCTCCCCCGCTTGGTGTCCAGCTTGCCCTTTAGGGCGATAATCTCGTTCTCTTTGATCGTGTCCCGGTACTTTACCCAGATATCCTCAAAAAAGACCAGATCGATCTCCCCCCGGTAATCCGCCAGCGTGGCGAAGGCCATGGGCCTGCCGCCCTTGCTCGTGATGGCCCGCAGCGCCTTGACAATGCCGATAAGGACGCAGGGCCCCGGAGCGGCGGATTCGGCGCGGGCCAGGTCCAGGCGGACGTCGCGTTCCCAGGCATCCCGACATTCGGCCATGGGGTGGCCGGAACGGTAGAAGCCCGTCAGTTCCTTTTCGATACGCAGCTTTTCTTCCCGGCTCTTGTCCGGGAACTCGTCAAAGACAAAATCGGGGTAGATCTTCTCCCCGGTGTCCCCAAAAAGGCTGGACTGGCCGTATTTGGATTCGTCCTTGATGTTCTGGGCGTATTCCACCGCCCGTTCCAGGTTCCCCAGCAGGGGCTCCCGGCTCTGCCCCAGGGTGTCGAAGGCCCCGGTCTGGATGAGCAGCTCAATACCCTTCTTGCCGACCGTTTTAATGTCCACCCGGTTAAGGAAGTCCATAAAGCTCTTGTAGGGCCCCTCGGCGCGGTTCCGGACAATCTCCTCCGCAGGGATGTCCCCTATGCCCTTGATCGCCTTGAGGCCGTAGACGATCCTGCCCTCCACCACGGCGAAGAGCTTTCCCGAACGGTTTACGTCGGGGGGATCGATGGGGATACCCATTCTCCGGGTAACTTCGATGTACTCCCCCAGTTTGTCCTTGTCGGCGCTGCCGATCTCGTTGGTCAGGTTGGCGGCCATGAACTCCGCAGGGAAGTTGGCCTTGAGGTAGGCCGTGCGGAACGAAAGCACGGAATAGGCCGCGGCGTGGCTCTTGTTGAAGCCGTACTCGCCGAAGGGGACCAGCATGTCGTAGATCTCCTCCGCCTTTTCGCGTGAATAGCCCTGTTTAAGCGCCCCTTCCAGGAAAGGCGCCTTTTCCGCCTCGATAATCTCCTTCTTCTTTTTCCCCATGGCCCGGCGCAGCAGGTCCGCCTTCCCCATGCTGTAGCCCGCCACGATCCTGGCCACCTGCATCACCTGTTCCTGGTAGGTTATGACCCCGTAGGTTTCTTTAAGGACGCCCTCCAGCGAAGGGTCCGGGTACCGGATAAGCCGGGGGTTCCACTTGGATTCGATGAACTGGGGGATAAACTTCATGGGCCCCGGCCGCCCCAGGCTGTTAAGGGCCGTCAGCTCCCCGATGCTGGCGGGCTTCGCCTTCCGCAGAATCTCCTTCCACCAGGGTTTTTCAAACTGGAACACCCCTGCGTTCTGCTCTTCCGCCAGCATGGCGTAGGCGGCGGGGTCGGATTCGTCAACCGTTTCGATGTCGAAGGCCGCGTAGTCCCCGCCCCGGCCGTGGATTATCTCGACCGTGTGCTTGATAAGGTCCAGGGTCTTGAGCCCCAGAAAGACCATTTTTACCAGGCCGCACTGCTCCAAAAAATTCATGGTGTACTGGGTGGCTACGCCCCCGGTTTTGGGGTCCCGGTAGAGGGGCACGTAGTTGTCCAGCGCGGACTTGCCTATCACCACCCCTGCGGCGTGGATGCTGGAATGGCGGTTCAGCCCCTCCAGCTTCCGGGCCAGCGTGAAAAGCTCGGTGTACTTTGGGTCCCGCTCCAGTTCGCCCAGCCTGGGCTCCCCCGCGAAGGCCGTTTCCAGCGTGATCTTGGGATCTTTGGGGATCAGCTTGGTGATCACCTCGGATTCGGCAATGCTAATGTCCAGCACCCGCGCCACGTCCTTGATCACCTGCTTGGCCCCCAGGGTCCCGAAGGTGATGATCTGCCCCACCCGTTCCTTGCCGTACTTGCCCGTAACGTACTGGATCACCTCGTCCCGGCGCTCGTTGCAGAAGTCCATGTCAAAGTCCGGCATGGAGATCCGCTCCGGGTTCAGGAAGCGCTCGAACAGCAGGCCGTATTTAAGGGGGTCTATGTCGGTGATCCGCAGGGCGTAGGCCACGATGGACCCCGCCCCGGAGCCCCGCCCCGGCCCCACATCGATACCCTGACTCTTGGCCCAGTTGGTAAAGTCCGCCACGATAAGGAAGTAGCCGGTAAAATTCATCTTGATGATCACGTCCAGCTCGTATTCGGCCTGCTTTAGGACACCCTCCGGCATGCCGGGGTAGCGCCTGGCAAGCCCCTCCATCGTCAGATGCCGGAGGTACTGGTCCGCATCGGCAAAATCCGCAGGAATTTCAAAGTCCGGCAGGTACTGGGGCAGTTCCTTGACCTTGATCTCCGGCACGTCCGGGGCGCAGCGGCGGGCTATCTTCAGCGTATTGCCGATCGCCTCCGGGTATTCGGGAAACAGGGCCGCCATTTCCTCGCCGGTTTTGAAGTAGAACTGGTCCCCGTAGTACTTTTTCCGCCGTTCGTCGCTCCGCAGCCGCGATGTCCCGATGCAGAGCAGCACGTCGTGGGCCGGCGCGTCCTCCTGCGCAAGGTAGTGGACATCGTTGGTGGCCACCAGCGGGATTCCGGTCCTGGCGGAGATGCCGGCAATGGCCTTGTTTATGTCCTTCTGGGAAAGGGAATTGCCCCGCAGCACCCCGCGCGGAATGCCGTGGTCCTGGATCTCCAGGTAAAAATTCCCCTCCCCAAAGATCTCGCGGTAGCGCAGGGCCTTCGCCTCCGCCTCTTCCAGCTTCCCCGCCTGGATCAGCCGGGGGATCTCCCCGCTGACGCAGGCGGAAAGGGCGATAAGCCCCCCGTGGTATTCGGCAAGCAGTTCGTCGTCAACGCGGGGCCGGTAGTAGAAACCTTCGGTATAGGCCCTGGAACAGAGCTTTACAAGGTTGAAGTAACCCTCCCGGTTTTCCGCCAGCAGGATAAAGTGGTAGTACTTGTTTTCGCTTTCCGACCCGCTCTTTTCCAGCCGCGAACCGGGGGCAACGTAGACTTCGCAGCCGATAATGGGCTTGATGGGCCTGGCCCGCTTTTCGTGCCTGCCGTTCTCCTTGCAGGCCGCCAGGAACTCCATGGTCCCGAACATATTGCCGTGGTCCGTCAGGGCCAGGTACTCCATCCCCAGCTCCTCCGCCCGGTCGCAGAGACTCGTCACGGACACCGCCGCGTCCTGGAGGGAAAAGTCGGAATGGACATGCAGGTGGACAAAGTCGATCATGGCCCTATGGTACCTGTCTTCCCCGCCTGCGGCAACATCACGCAGTCCACGCCCCGGCCCCGGGTGATGTCATTTACTCTTGTAGGGCAGTTTATGGTCCTCCCCCAGCCAATCCGGAAGGGGGGCAAAATGCGGATGCCGGTCACGCTTGCTTTGCGCCATCTGAACCGCAGGAAACGAGGAGGAACCTATTGGCGCAAAGCAAGCGGGTCATAGGCGTTTTGCTTCCCCTGGTTTTCCTGTTCACCGCAATATTCCCGTGTATATGCGCTGGCCCTGATGTATTGCCCTGGGTGATGTTTTTTTATAAGGGAAAGTGGTATATTATTAAGAGATTAAACACGGCGGAGGGGCGTAGGGGCTGAATGGCAAAGCGGGACCTTATAAATGTGAGCGAGACGCTGGATTTTTCGGTAGGGCGCGACGTGCCCGGCCCTGTTTCGGCGGATTCGGCGTTGGAACATATCTGGAAACTGCTCAAAGAAAGGGAAACTCCCCCCCTTTCCCCCGATCTGGCGCGGATTCCCCTGCTTGAAGCCATCCACCACGAGCTTTTGGCCCTGCGCGGGATGGCGGAAAGCCTGCAAAGCGAGATAAACCAGCGGAATTCCACCGTTGTGGCCCTGCAGCAGCGCGAATACCGCTTCCGCTACCTGGCGGCCCACGATTCCCTGACCGGGGCCATGAACCGGGCCTCGTTTATGGAGCGGACCGGCCGGGAACTCAGCACCGCCCAGGCTACCCGGACCACCTGCGGCATTGTAATGATGGACATCGACCATTTTAAGCGCTTCAACGATACCTGGGGGCACCTTGCCGGGGACGAAGCCCTGCGCTTCGTGGTCAAGGTGGTCTCCGCGATTTTGCGGAAAAACGACTTTATGGGCCGCTACGGGGGCGAGGAATTCGTGTTCTTTTTCAACGGCGCCGATATGGAGACCAGCGTTACCATCGCCGAGCGGATCCGGGAGACAATCGCCGCCAACCCCATCAACCTTGAAAGCGGGCCCGTGTACATAAGCGCCAGCTTCGGCGTCGCCGTAACCTCGCCGGATTCCGCCGGGCCTATCGGGGATGAGTACATCGGCAGGATCATCAACAACGCCGATATGGCCATGTACCAGGCCAAAAAAGCCGGAAGGAACCGCGTTGTCGCGTTCCCCGAAGATGACTCCTAGCAGGATCCCGCCCGTGCTTGTTACGTTTCTTCCGGCTGCCCTTATCCTGGCGGCGCTTGCCGCGGCGCTGCTTATCGCCGTCCCCCGCTACTTTTACTGGCTCACGGTGGCCCGCAAGCCAACCTATCAGATCAACCCCGGCGAAGCGAACTGGCTGGACAGCCAGGCGACGCTGGATCTGTGGACGGAGGCGCGGGACAGCCTAAAACTGCACGCCTACTACGTTCCCGCGCCGGGAGCTGGCGCTACGGCCATTCTGGCCCACGGCTACACCGGGGATAGCAGGCAGCTTGGCTACATGGCCCGGATCTTCCACGACAAATTCGGCATGAACGTGCTTCTCCCGGACGCCCGGGGCCACGGCCAGAGCGAGGGGCACTACATCGGCTTTGGCTGGCACGAGCGGCTTGACCTGCTGCTGTGGATGGATCGGGCCCGCGAACTGGGCGGCGGCGGCGATATCGCCCTGTTCGGCATCTCCATGGGGGCCGCCACCGTGCTTATGACCAGCGGCGAAGCCGTCCCCCCGGAACTGCGGCTTGTCATCGCGGACTGCGGCTATACCTCGGTCCAGGACGAGTTAAACTGGCAGATGAAGCTGCGCTACCGTTTTTCCCTTCCCCCGCTTGTCAGGGTCGTCAGCCGCATGGCCCAGCGGCGGGCGGGCTACTCCTTCGAGGAAGCCTCCGCCCTGGAGCAGGTAAAAAAATCCCGCGTCCCCACCCTCTTTATCCACGGGGAAGCGGACACCGTTGTCCCCTTCGAGATGTGCGGGCGGCTCTACGACGCCTGCGCCGCCGCGAAGGAGATCTACACCGTGCCGGGGGCGGAGCATGGCGCCGCATACAGCGTGGACGCCGAACAGTACGAACAGCGCCTTGCGCTGTTTCTTGAAAAGTATATGCCGGGCTTCCCAACAGCGCCCGGCAAGAAGGCCGAATGAAAATAGAGATCTTTACTTTTTGCGATTTTGCCCAGGAGAACAGCGGCAAACTGACGGTGGTTGGTACCTTCGATACCATTATTTCCCGGCATTTCCCCTTTTCCCACCCCCAGCTTTCCGTGGTTATCCGCCTGCGTTTTGACCTGTGGGAATTTTCCCGCCACTCCTTCCGCATCGAAACCCGCGATCTGAACGGGGAGATGAGCATGGAGGCCATTACCGGCAATGTGGACGTAAAGGGGGTGGGGAACGCCACCACCGTTTCCCACCTGGTCTTTAGCATCTCGAACCTGCGCTTCCACGCCAGCGGCATGGTAAATTTCGTACTCTACATCGATGACAAAGAACTGTCCTCCATCCCCCTCTACATCAGGAAAGCCCAGTAGCGGGCGCCAGGCACGGAATTTGACATTGCTTAAAAAACGTTGATCCCAAGCCTAAGGCGGCGGCTTTGAACCTGGCAGATTAATGCGTAAATATTGGATCAGGCCATATAGTTTTCAGCCTGCTTGGAAAACATTTCATAGTATTTGCCTTTTAAGCTCATCAGTTCATTATGGGTGCCGGTTTCTTTTATAGCCCCGCCGTCTACTAAAATAATTTTGTCCGCATTCCGGATGGTTGACAGCCTGTGGGCAACCATAATGGTGGTTGCGCGGTTGCTGCTATCAAATATTAATTTAGCCATCTTGTATTCTGCAACAGGGTCAAGAGATGACGATGGCTCATCAAGCAGTAATAAACCAAAGCCGCCGGTCAAAAGGCGCGCAATTCCGATTTTCTGAACTTCGCCGCCCGACAGCATGATGCCGTTTTCATCAAATTCTTTTGTAAGCTCTGTCGAATAATCTGCGTTGTTTTTTTTGAGAATTTTATTAAG
>JAISMQ010000229.1 GCA_031276685.1 Treponema sp.
GAACACAGGTTTTCCCAAAAATGGCGGCTTATATTGTCCCGTATCGTAAGCTGAATCCACAGGGCGACAATATCGCTGTTTTGCAAAAACGAATACACCGATGACGATTTGCCGTACCCCTGCCCGGCTACTACCGTTACTACCGGGTTCTGCATCGCCCGGGCCAGAATTTTATTCAGCCGGGGCCGTTCAAGGTAGTAGGGCGCAGGGGGAGGGATATGCGGTTTTTGGCCAACGAGTTCCCCAGCCATTTTTACCCGTCCGCCTTTAAGAGTCCCGACTCGGCGGCGGCCTGTACCGCCTGGGACCTGTTCACCGCGCCCAGTTTGTTATAAACGCTGCGGATTACGCTTTTGACGGTGTTGATTGAAAGGGACAGCGTTTCGGCAATTTCTACCCTGGTAAGCCCCCGGGAAAGGCAGGAAAGAACCTCCCGCTCCCGGCAGGAGAGGAGCGGCCCGGTACCAAAAAGGCGCCGGGACGGGACGGGACGCGGCCCTGCCCCGCTCCCCCCGGCGGGCGAATCCTGCTCCCCGAATACCCCGGCAACAAAAAACAGTTTTTTTGCATAAGCCGCGGCTTCCCGCTTCAGGCCCGCAAGCCATTCCCGGTCAATGCCGCAGGAATCCTCCGTAAGCGCCCAGCCCATAAGGGACCTGGTACAGCGGCCCAGTTCGACAAACGGCATGGCGATGCCGCTGGACAGGGACAACTGGTACGCGGAACGCAGCGCGGCCAGGGCCCCCTCCGGCTCCCTGGCCTTGTAACGGCACACCGCCTCCATAGCCAGGGTTTCCATCTTTCCGAACAGCAGCGTTCCTTCGGTATCCCCGCGTCCGGCAAGGGATGCCAGGGCGGCGGAGTATTTCTTTTCGCCCAGGTGGTACTTGGCCTTTACCAGAATTTCCAGGCCCCGGCCCCGGTCGTTGATCTCGCCGTCTTCAAACTCGTTTTTCAGCCAGGGCGCAAGTTTTTTTGCCGCGCCGATCTGGGCGTAAAACCAGCCCATGATTATATCGTAATGGATAAAACGGTTGCGGTAGTATTCCTGTTTTTTCTGGGCCTCAAGGGAGTTAAGAATATCCTGCAGTTCCCGGCAGCCGCCCCGGTGAATACCGATCCGCAGAAGGTAAAAAAGGGCGCGGTTTTCTATCTCGTACTGGTTCTGCTCCCGCGCCTTTTCCAGCGCCCGGCGGACAAGGCCCTCCGCCTGCGGCAGGTCGCCCCGGAAGTAGGCGTATTCCCCCCGCGCAAGATCGTCCATGCCGTACATGCAGCCCCCAAAGGCCCGTACCCCGAAAGGGACGCTTGCCTCCAGGGCCGCGAGGTAGGGCAGTATCTTCCCCTCCTCCGGTTCCCGCACCCGGCAAATATAGGAACCCAGCATGATAACCGACACCGGGGGGCGGGGAAGGCGGGCGACAAGGGGGCTGTAGAAGGCCGCTTTTTCAAGGTCTGCGGCATAACCGTAATCCCCGGTGTCCGTGCTGGTAATAAGGCCCACAAAGCCCAGGTACAGGTAGCAGTCCCGCAGCGCCCGGCATATTTCTTCCGGCAGGCCCTGCCCCTCCAGACGCCGTATATGCGCGCGCAGCCCCTCTTTGCACTCGATAAAAAGCCCCAGGCTCATGCGTATTTTGCCGCGCAGCGTCTCCAGCATGGGGTTTCCCCTGCACAGGGATTCCGGCGCGCGGTCAAGCAGCGCCTTTAGGTGAAGGGCCGTGTGGTTGGGGAGAATAAGGGGGAGCGTATCGATAATGTCAATAATGCTGTCGTAGTTCCCGGCCTTTTCGTAGTAGGCAAGGGCGTCTATCCTGCGGTCGTTGCTGACGCACCACTGGGCCGCCGTGCGGTAGACTTCCTGTTTTTCATGATCGCCAAGCTCGCGCTGTTTAAGGGTAAGGCACTCAAGAAAAAGGTGGTGGATACGGTAGCTGTTGGAATAGGGATCGCGGCGGATGAACGATCCTATTCCCTCCATCTCCGCGATAAGGTCCTTCTGCGGGTTCAGGGCTTCCAGCAGTTCCCGCGACAAAATATCGACCAGGGTAAGTTTGATAAGGAATTTCCGCAGCCCCGGGGAAACGGCGTCCAGGATCTCCGTTTCCAGCAGGCGGAAAATGTTGGTATGCATACCCGGCAGATGGCGCTCCTCCGCCGCCAGGGCGGGCGCGGGCAGGCGCTTCAAAAACAGAGCCGCCAGGTAGGTGGCAAAGGCCCAGCCTTCGGTGTCCCGGCAGACCTTCGCGGTGATCTGGCGGCCCACCCTGATCCCGTGAATCTGAAAGTACGCCGCAGTTTCCTCCTCCGTAAAACGCAGATCCTCTTCGGTTATGCGCGTATGGGCATGCCGGGAATCCAGGGCGGCGATATTGATGCCGGGCATGGTCCGGGAAATCAGGATGGACGTGATGTTGGGGAAGGCGCTGGATACGCATTGTTCCAGAAAGCGGAGTACTTCCCTGTTTTTGATTACGTGGAGATCATCGTACACAAAAACATAGCGGGCGCGGGGGTTAACGTCCCCCCGCGGTATGTCCAGGTACCTGTCAAAGCGGCGGCTTGTGCCGGGGAATCCGTGTTCCGCCAGCCGCAGCGCCGTTTCCCTGCTGATAAGGCTGATTGCGGCAGTAAAATTCTCCCAAAAGCGTTCCTGAATATTGTCGCGTTCTGAAAGCTGTATCCACGAGGTAAGGAACGTGCGGGTCCGCAAAAAAGAATACACGGCCTGGGTTTTCCCGTAGCCCGCCCCGGCGGTTACGGTAACAACCATGCTCCCCATCGCCTTTTCCAGCAGAGCGTGAATTCTGGACCGCTCAAGGTACACCTGGTTCCCTTCCCGGAAGGGGACGGCGCCGTTTAGAGAAGTTGTCATTATTTTTAATCCTGTCTATAAGTTTAACCTGTCTGTGCCAGCTTTTCAAGAAAAGCGCCATCACGTATGATTGAAACATGCCTTCGCCCGCCCCGCCGCCCGGCGGGAACAAATACCGCAGAGTCGCAAAATTCTTCGTCCTTATCGGCGCGGAGGAAGCCGCCCGGATCCTCCCCCGGCTGGAGCCGGAACAGATAGAGGCGGTCTCCCGGGAGATCGCCACGATCCGGGGCATTGGGGCGGAGGAAGGGAAGGAAATCCTGGACGAGTTCAGATCCCTGTTTTCCTCCCCGGAGCGCTTCGCGGGGGCCTGTTCCGGCGGCCCCGAGGCGGCCCGCCGGATCCTTTACGCCGCCTTTGGCCCGGAAAAGGGGGAGGGAATCCTGAACGCAGCCCTGCCCCCGTCCCTGGAAAACCCCCTGGGCTTTCTCGAAGATCTTTCAAGCGGCCAGATATGCCTTCTGCTCAAGGACGAAAGCCCCGCCGTAACGGCGCTGGTCCTGTCCCGGCTTTCCCCCGGACGTTCCGCCGCAGTTTTGGCCGCAGCCCCGCCGGAGGGCCGTGCGGAACTGGTACGCCGCATCGCCCGCCAGCGGGAAGTGGCCCCGGAGGCGCTGGAACGGGCGGCGCAGGCCCTGAAAGAAAAGGCCCAGTCCTTTGGCCAGACCGACACGCTGGAAATAGACGGCGTAAGGGCCCTTGCCAACATTCTGCGGCAGGGGGATTACTCGTTCGGGGACAAGATACTGAAAGATCTGGAAGAACAGGACAGCGCCCTGGGCCAGAACCTAAAGGACCGGCTGCTTACGCTGAAGGACGTTGTCACGATGGACGACAGAGCCCTCCAGGAAAAACTCAGGACCATGGCGGACCGGGACATCGCCCTGCTTTTGAAGGGCCAGGAACGCGATTTTACAGAAAAGCTGCTTTCCAACGTGTCCGGGGAACGCAGGCAGTCCATCCGCGAAGAATGGGATATTATGGGGCCGGTGCCGAGGAGGGACGTGGACGCGGCGGTCCGGAGCTTCCTCGACTGGCTGTGGGCCCTGGGCCCGCAAGTTTTACAAACAACAAAGGATATAGGCGTA
>JAISMQ010000065.1 GCA_031276685.1 Treponema sp.
CCTGATAACGCCGTCCAACTGGGACAGCGAGCCCGCCGAATTCTGCCCGTACACGGCGGAAAGGGCGCCTAAAAAAAACAGAACCCTTAACAAGCGGATCATATACACTCCTTAGCGGCCTGTTGCGCCGGGCCGCACTGGTTACAAAACTATAAAACCCCTCCGCGGCCTTGTCTACCGGCCCTGTTTTGGGAAAACCCGCGTTTTCAGGTGCGGCGGGCGGGGAACGGGGGGGCCCGTTCGACAAGGCCGTCGCGGCGCAGCAGGATCCGGGTTTTCCCGTCCGACGCGGGGCAGGACAGCGTAAAGTCGCGGGCGGTAGCCTCGATGTCCACCCCTTCCGCCTGAATGTCCGGGGAAAACGCGCCGGTTTCGTCGAAAACCGCGTGTTCGCGGTAGTAGGCGCGGCGGAGGCGCCAGGCCAGGTACTCGTCGGGCGGGACGGGATAGGTCTCGGCCCCCCGGCAGAAGAACAGGAAGCC
Source organism: Treponema sp. (assembly GCA_031276685.1). Lineage (GTDB taxonomy): Bacteria > Spirochaetota > Spirochaetia > Treponematales > Breznakiellaceae > JAISFT01. Next base: position 483 of record JAISMQ010000065.1, read on the forward strand.
CCACAGTTCGGGGTAGTGGATGTTGACAAGCCCCGTGGGGGCCCATACCCAGTTATCCTCGGGGCAGGGTTTCCCGGTGGCGGGATCTATCCGCTTTTCGTAGCCCTGCCCGGTAATGTCCACCGGCCACTGGACCCGGGAAAAATTGGCCCGCCAGTAGTCCCCCGGCCGGGGCGGGCCGGCGCCCTGGCCGCGACATTCCAGCAGGCTTTCAAAGGGCATTTTTACTTCCAGAGTCCAGCGCCGGTTATCGGCGCGGGGGTTGTTGATCTCCCCCTCCACCGCCACCGCGCTTTCCAGGCCCTTGATGTCGAAGCTGTTGACGGGCCGCCCGCCGTCCCGGTAGGGCTTGGTCAGGAGCAGGTCCCACACCGTGTTGAGGGCGTTCATCTCGAATTCGGCGTAGACATGGGTATCCGAATCGGGGTCGATGAAGATCTCGAAGTCGTTGTCCTGGAAGATAACCGCGTCCCGCCGGGTAACGCGGCCCCAAATCTCGTCCCCCCGGAGTTCCGCGCCGATGTACAGCGCCTCATCGTCCCACAGGGCCTTTGCGCGGGTCTGGAAACGGGGCGCCGGCTTCCCCTCCCCTTCGATGTCCCGGAAATCCTCCGTCCAGGGCGCGTCCTTCCAGAAGTCCTTGTCAAGATTCCCGTCCAGCGCCGGGGGCCGGGACGCCCGCCGGCAGTGGTAGACCGGGGGCGCGAACCGGGCGATGCGGGGTTCGGGTATACGGTAATTCGTCATGCCCCTGTTATCGCCTTTCCGGGGCTCCGTGTCCAGGGGCGGCCTTTCTTCATGCAAACTACAGATTGGCGGGGTATACTGTCCGCGATGGACATTCATATTCTGGTGGCCGAGGACGACGGGCATATCGGGACCGCGATGCAGGCTTTTCTGCGGGACGCGGGGTACTACGTCGAACTGTGCAGCGACGGGGCCGAGGCCGCCGGCCGTCTGCGCGATGCGAAATTCCAACTGGCGATTCTGGACATCATGCTTCCCGGCATGGACGGCCAGGAAATTCTTAAAGAATTCCGCCGGATAAGCGATACGCCGGTGATAGTGATCACGGCCCTGTCCGGGGACAGCCACGAGATCCGCGCCTTTGACAACCTGGCGGACGATTTTATCGCCAAGCCTTTTTCCATGCGGGTGCTGCTCAAACGGGTGGAGGCCCTGCTGCGCCGCGCCGGTCTGCTGCGGAACGAGATCCGCGCGGGGAAGCTGTCCCTTAGCCTGGAAAACTACAAGGCCAGTTGGGACGGGGAGGATCTGCCCCTGACTCTGAGGGAATTCGAGATTCTGGCCCTGCTGGCGGGAAACGGCGGGCGGGTGATTTCCCACGAGACCATACTCGCCCGGATATGGGGCTACGATTACTACGGCAGCGAGGGCACGGTCCACACCCACATCAAAAACCTGCGGGCCAAGCTGCCCGAGGATATCATCAAAACCGTCAGGGGGGTGGGCTACACCCTTGGGGGCTGCGAAGCATGAAGCGGAACGCGGACACGAAGCCCGGCGCAGGCGCTTCGGTCTTCGCCCGGATCTTTGCCTACACCATGCTGCTCCTGGCGTTGATGAGTCTTGCCGCCGTCGCCGTCTTCGCCCGGCAGTCCGTCTCGTTTTACCGCGCGGAAAACCGGCGGCAGCTTGCCCTGGTGTTCGAGCCGGTGATCCGGCAGTTCGAGGGGAAGAGCCCGGAGGAAGTGGCGGAAATAGCCCGGGGCTTTTACGCCAAAAACCAGTCGCTCCGGTTTGTCGTCAAAGACGGCGGCGGGGAGGTCCTGTTTTCCAGCCCCGGGGCGGGGGAAGACGGGAACTACCGCCTGACGATGCAGTTTTCCCGGGGCCCTGCGGCGGGGGATACCGCGATCGGCGCGGCAAAGGGCAGCTATATCCTGCTGGGCAGCCCCCCGGGCGGCAGCCCGGTCGACTACGGGGATCTGGCGCTCAAGTCCTTCCTGGCCCTGGCGATTATGATCGCCATCGGCGTCCTGGGGGCGGTTCTTTTTACGCGGAAGGTGACCGGGCCGCTGGAGGAAGAGCTGGCCAGGGAACGGGTCGCGGAAGAAAACCAGCGCCTCTTTTTTTCCGCCGCCTCCCACGAGCTTAAGACCCCCATCGCCGCCACCGAAGCCCTAATCGAAGGGATGATCGCCAACATCGGCGACTACCGGGACCATCCCAAATACCTGCGCGAGTGCCTTAAAAACCTGGAGGCCCAGAACCGCCTGGTGTCCGAAATTCTGGAGCTGGCCCGGCTTTCCGACGGGGCCGCGGGGCCGCTTCCCGTGGCGCTGGACCTGGCGGAACTCTGCGCCGCGCTCGCCGCCGAGTACCGGCCCCTTGCGGAACAGGGGGGCGTCGAAATCCGCGCCGATCTTCCCGGCTTCCGCGTCCGCGCCGACCGGGGCCTCCTCCGCCGGGCGCTGTCCAACGTCATCGCCAACGCGGTGCAGAACACCCCGGAAAACGGGACCGCCCGCATCGGCGCGGAACGGCGGGGGGGCAAAATCCGCCTTTCCGTCCTGAACTCAGGCGCCCGCATCGGCGGCGAATCCCCGGACCGCCTGTTCGAGCCCTTCTACCGCCCCGATCCCGCCCGGGGCCGGAACCGGAGCGGCCTGGGGCTTGCCATCGTAAAAAAATCCCTTGACCGCATGGGGATCCCCTTCGGCCTGGAAAACTCAAGCCGGGGGGTGCTCTTCTGGATGGACCTGGACCCGGCCTGAGGGCTTCGGGAAAAATACCGGCAAAGTTCAGACGGGCTACAGACTGCCGCGTTAGCCTTGACGTATGAAACGCATAACACCTGTTGTTCCGGTTTTGCCGGTTCTCATGGCGCTGGCCGCAGGCTGCGGCGGGAAAGCCGCAGACCCCGCGCCGGATTTGGGCGCCCCCGCCGGGGAAATAACCGTGTCGGCCTACGACACAAATGGCTACCGGGCTTTTCTGGAAGACGCGGCCAAAAAATTCCAGGCCCGCTACCCGGGGGCCGTGGTGAACGTGGAAACTTTTTCCGCGATGCCGGAGATACGGAGCGCCGGGGAGGGCCGGATCACGCAGGTTCAGATCCGCGACGACCCGCAGAGCGCGGCGGACTACGTCACCAGGGTGTATACCGCCCTGATGAGCGGCGGGGGGGCCGACCTGTACGCCATGGACGTGCTGCCCCTCCATAAATTCGTGGAAGGCGGGCAGCTTGAAAACCTGGAAGCCTACATGGACGGCGACCCCGGCTTTAACCGGGACGACTACCGGGGGAACATCCTCGATGCCCTTGACTACCGGGGCGGGGTGTGGTTCATGCCCACGGGCTACACGTTCAAGTACTTTGCCTACGACAGCACTCTGGTCCCCGAATCTGCGGCGGCCGGGTTCGGGACCGGAACGGCCTGGACTACCGGGGAGCTTCTGGCAATCGGCGAGGCGTACTACGACGGCGGCGCGAAACTGTTCAACCTGGTGGATTACAGCGGGCTGGCCGGCCAGCTTCTGAACGAAAACATGCGGGCCTATGTGGATTTTGAAAACAAAACGGCGGGCTTTTCAGGCGGCGGTTTCGCCGGACTCCTGGAATCGGTACGGCGCGCGGGGGAGACGGGCTACGTCCCGCACGAGGCGGGCGGGCCGGACGACGCGATCCTGCCACAGGCCGGGGGGGAAGCGGCCGACCGCTTCTTTTTCAAGCTGAAAAACAGCGTACTCCTGGTCGCGCAGTTCGGCAGGGAACTGGGGCTGCGGATGATGGCCTGGACCGGGGGCGAGGCCAGGGGCCGCGAGGACGATGACGAGATTGCCGGCATAGCCGCCGACGCCGCGGGGAGGGTCCCCTTTGGGTACAGCCGGGCCTTCGGGATCAGCTCCGGCTCGAAGAACAAGGCCCTTGCCTGGGCCTTTGTCAAATTCCTCCTGGGCGAAGAAATGCAGCTTGGCGGCGGAGTGGCCGGGGATCTTCCCCTGCACAACAAGGCGCGGGAGATGAAGGCGGAGACGGCCTTCTCCGGGGCCTTCAGGGGCAGGCCGCCCGCGGCCGGCATGGAGGCGGCGGTGGCGGCGTACCGGGCCGCGACGGAACAGCTTTCGGATCAGATCGACTGCTTCCAGATCCGGGACAACGCCGTCAGCGGCATGATCAGCGCGGAGACGCGCTATTTCTTCGACGGTACAAAGACGGCGGAAGAGGCTGCCGCGGCGCTGCAGAACAAGGTGGACCTCTACCTCAATGAATAGGCGGGCAGACAGGCGGGCCGGCCGCTTCCCCGCCGGGCTTGGCTTCGCCCTGCCGGGCCTTGCGGGCTTCGCCGTTTTTTTTATCATCCCCTTCGGCGTGTCGCTGGCCTACGCCTTTATGGACAGGCCCGCCGGGGGGAGCTTCGCCGGGTTTTCGAACTTTGCGGCGCTGTTCCGCAGCCGCGCCTACCTCCGGGGCCTGGGCAACACGATCCGGTTTATCGGCATTTCGACCCCCCTCGGACTGGCCCTTTCGTTAGGCCTCGCCCTGCTGGTACGCAGGGCCGGAAAACAGCGGGATTGGTTTTCCCTGGTGTTCCTGATCCCGCTGGTTATCCCGTCGGGCTCCATGGCGTTCTTCTGGAAAACGCTGTTTTCCTACGACGGGGCGCTGAACGGCACGCTCCGGCGCCTGGGGCTGGAAAAACTAAACTGGCTCGATTCGGATCTGGCCCTGCCGGTGATGATCCTTATCTACCTGTGGAAAAACTGCGGCTACGGCATGGTGCTGTTCCTGGCGGGCCTGGGGAATATTCCCGGCGACTATTACGAAGCGGCCCGGGCGGACGGCGCGGCGCCGTTCCGGTGTTTTATCCACGTTACGCTGCCCTGCCTCCTTCCCGTCACGGCGCTGGCGCTTACCATGTCGGTCGTCAATTCCTTCAAGATCTTCCGGGAAATTTACCTTGTCGCCGGGGCCTACCCCCACGAAAGTATTTACACGCTCCAGCATTTTATGAACAACATGTTCGCGTCCCTGAACTACCCCCGCCTTAGCTCCGCCGCCGCCGTGCTGGTCCTGCTTAGCGCCGCCCTTACCCAGGCCCTGCTGTACGCGGAACGGAGGGCTTCGGCATGAAAAAAGCCGCCCGCGCCGCAGCGGTCCTGTTCCTCTGCCCCCTGGGGGCGGTGTTCCTGTTCCCGCCGGCCGCCACCGCCGCCGGTTCCCTTATGGCGGAAAACGCGATCGGCACGGCCTACAGCTCCCGCCTTAACGCCTTCGACCTGGCCGAAGGGATACGCGAAAAATTCAGGTGTATCCCGCTTGTCCCCGGCCCGGCCAGCCTGGAGCAGTACGCGGAAGTGCTGCTCAGGCAGCCTTCGTTCCTGACCCTGCTGTTCAACTCCCTTGCTATCGCCCTGCCGGTAAGCCTGGGCGCGCTGGCGGTCGCCCTGCTAAGCGCCTACGGGTTCGGCAGGTGGCGCTGGAAGCATAAAGAAGCGGTTTTTTCGGTATACGTCGCGGTTATGCTCATGCCCCTGCAGGCGGTGCTGGTGCCGAATTACATCATCGCCGCGCTGCTGGGCATACGGGACAGTACCCTGGCCATCATCCTTCCGGGGATCTTCTCCCCCTTCGGGGTCTTCCTGATGCGGCAGAGCCTGAAGGCCGTCCCCCCGGCGTATTTCGAGGCGGCGGAAATGGACGGCGCGGGGGGCTGGTACGTTCTGTTCCATGTCGCCATCCCCCAGCTCAAACCCGCCGTTTCGGCCCTGTTCATGCTCGTCTTTATCGAGTACTGGAACGTGGTGGAACAGGCGGTCGTCTTTATCGACGATTTTACGAAGGAACCCCTGTCGGTGTACCTGTCGCGCCTGGCCGAAGGCCGCGCCGGGCTCGTCCTTGCCGCCTCCTGCGTCTACATGTTCCCGCCGCTGTGGCTGCTGTTCGCGGGGCAGCGGGATCTGGAACGGGGCATAGAGCTTTCGGGGCTTAGGTGAACCCGCCATGAAGATGCGGCCATGAAGCTGAACAAAAAAACCGCCGGGGGGATCATCTTCGCCGCGCTGGCGATCCTCCTCTTCTTTTCCAAAACCGTTTACACCTACAACCTGCCCCAGGTAAGCGGGGTAAAGCCCTTCCGGGGCAGCCTGTCCATGCTGGAGACCGCCTCGGGAAGCGCCCGGCGGGCGAAAACCGAAAACCTGTACGCCAAAGCCGCCGGGGCAGCCGGGGAGGTGTTCGTACAGGAGGGGGACCGCGTCGAGGCGGGGCAGGCGCTGCTCCGCATGGATTTTGACCTGGCCGCCGCCCGGCGGAAGCTTGAGGAAACGCTGAACAACACCGCCAAGCTTGAAAACGACATACAAAACACCCAGGCGCGGCTGGAGGGCCTGAGAAACGCCCTGGCGGGGCGGTCCCCCCTGCGGGGGCAGGCCGGGGGCGCGCGCCTGGACATTGACAAGGCCCGGCGGGCTATGGAAAACGCGAAGCTTTCCCTGGAACTGGGCGCCGTCAGCGCCAACGCGGCCCTCGAGGCCGAAACCGCCTTCAAAGCGCTGCTGCTCGCATACGAGGCCGAGGCGGACAATCTGGAATTCGCGCTTGTCTCGAAACGCCTGGACCTTGCCAACCTCCGCCTGGCCGGGGAAACCGCCGCTGAAACGCTGGCGCTCTACCGGGCCAACGCGGTTATACGCAGCCCCGCCGACGGGATCGTCACGGCGCTAAACGCCGAACCGGGCCGCTACGTTGCCGAAAACGCCCTCCTCGCCTCCATTGGCACGGGCCGGGAATTCACGGTGGAATGTACGGTTTCCCGGGACAACAACTTTATAAGCGCCGCCGACCCCTGCGAACTGTCCAATTCCGAACGCTCGCTTGCCGGGACCGTGGCCAGGGTAAAACCTTCGGACCAGGGCAAAACCGTAAGCGTCTCAATCGTCTCGGACGAGGTAAGCGAAGGGGAAAGCTTCGATATCAGCTTTGAAAAAACCGGCGCGTCCGCGTTTACGCTGGTCCCCTCCGCCGCCGTCAACCAGGACGGCGACGGTTACTTCCTCTACCGGATAAAACGGCGGAAGGGCCTTATGGGCGAGGAATACTACGTGGAACGCCTGGACGTGGCCCCCGGCGATTCCGATTACCGGAACACCGCCATAATCCGGGGCATCACGTTTTTTGAACCCATCGTCCTTTCGTCGGACCGGATGCTGTCCGAGGGGATACCTGTTTTCTTAACAAACCCGGAGGACTTTTTTGAAAACTAAGGACACGCTAGGGCGTGCCACGCTACGGCGTGCCACGCTACGGCGAAGCGCGCCACAGCGCGGCGCGGCGCGTTTCGCCGCCTCTGGCGCCATCCTCTGCTGCGCCGGGCTCTGCGTCCCGGCCTTTGTCGCCGGGAGGGCCTGCCCCCCAGACCTGTTCATCGCGGCCCCGGCGGATATCCACGCCCCGGCGCCCGGCCTGCAGAAAGTCGGGCGGTTTTGCGACGAACAGTTCCCCCTGACCTACGAAATCCCCGCGCCGGGGACGGCCCGTGTCCTGGGCGCCGAGTATCCGGTTACGGTCGTCGGAACCAACAGCCACTATCCGCGCATCCTGGGGCTGCCCATGACGGCCGGATCGTTCTTTTCCGGGCGGGCGCAGAAAAACGGCGAGCGCCGCGCCGTGCTGAACGGGAAAGCGGCCTTCGACCTGTTCGGCGCTTCCCGCGCCGCCGGACGGCCTCTGAAACTGGGCGGCGAAACCTGGATAGTGACGGGCGTGCTACACGACGGGGACGACGAAACCCGCCGGATCTACGTCCCGGCCCGGGACGGCGCCGCCGCCGCCCTCGCGGCGCGGGCGGCCGGGGGGGCCGCGCAGGACAGCCTTAAACCCCTGGGGCTGTACGGCTATATGTTTTTCGACATGGGCGCGCGGATGCGCTTCCTGCGGGAACGGGCCGCCGTGGCCTTCATGCTCCTGTCCTGCCTGGTCCCTGCCCTCCTTATCCCCCCGGCGCTGGGAAGGTGCCGGGCCGCCTTCTCCCGGCCCAGGGGCGAGATCGACAGCCTCCGGGATCTGTTCCGCCCCGGCCCGGTCAGACTTTCCGCGTCCGTCCTGGCCCCGCCCGCCTGCGCCGCCGCGATCCTCGTTACGCTCCGGCGCGTCGCGGCGATCTGCCTCCGCTGGCAGGACCTGCCCGCCCTGGGCTCTCTCGACCGCCGCGCCCTTTTCCCCGGAATCGCCGCGTTTCAGAGCTGCGAAACGGCGTCGGGGCTGCTGTTTCTGCTGTTCCTCGCGTTCTTCGCCGCCTGCTGCGCGTTTGCGCGCCGGCCCCGAACACCCCCGTCCTTGTCAACTAACGGCTATCCGGGTTAAAGTGGGGGTATGTTAGAAAAAGTTATAAAGGCTGTCTTCGGGTCCCAGCACGAGCGGGATCTGAAAAAACTTGTGCCGATACTCCACGCGGTGAACGAGCGGGAATCCTGGGCCCTGGGCCTGGGGCCGGAGGAATTTCCCGCGATGACCGCGGCGTTCCGGGAACGCTACCGGGGCGGGGAGAGTCTGGACAGCCTGCTGCCGGAAGCCTTCGCCCTGGCCAGGGAAGCCGCCCGGCGCTGCCTGGGGGAGCGGCCCTACGACGTGCAGGTCCTGGGCTCCATCGTGCTGCACCAGGGAAAAATCGTGGAGATGAAGACCGGGGAAGGCAAGACGCTGATGAGCGTGGCGGCGGTCTACCTGAACGCGATTCCCGGCAAGGGCATCCACGTCGTCACGGTGAACGACTACCTGGCGGACCGGGACGCCGCCTGGATGCGGCCCATTTTCAGCTACCTGGGTCTGACGGTGGGGACGATCCTGTCCGACATGGACAACACGCGGCGCAAGGAAAACTACGGCCGGGACGTAACCTACGGCACCAACAACGAATTCGGCTTTGATTACCTGCGGGACAACATGTGCCGGGACCTGGGGAGCCGGGTCCAGCGGGGGCACCACTTCTGCGTGGTGGACGAGATCGACTCCATCCTGATAGACGAAGCGCGGACCCCGCTGATCATCTCCGGCGCGGCGGAGGACGACACCTACAAATTCGCCGAGGTGGACCGCCTGCTCTCCTCGCTGGAAGAGGTAACGAAAAAAGAAAACGGCGACTACCCCGACGAGACCCAGGGCGAGGAGGTGGTCGGGGATTACAAACTCAACGAAAAAAACAAGTCCGTGTCGTTCAGCAACGCGGGGCTGGCCAAAATAGAACAGGTGCTGCAGAAGCGGGGGCTTATCAAGGGCGCCGTCGTGGACGAGGGGAATTTCGAGTTTATCCACTACTTTACCCAGGCCCTGCGGGCCCACAAGCTTTTCCACGCCGACGTGGACTACGTGGTGCAGGACGGGCAGGTGCAGATCGTTGACGAATTTACCGGGCGCATTCTCCACGGCCGCCGCTACTCCGACGGGCTCCACCAGGCTATCGAGGCCAAGGAACGGATCAAAATCGCCCAGCGGAACCGGACCCTGGCGACGATCACCTTTCAGAATTACTTTAGGCTCTACGAAAAAATATCCGGCATGACCGGCACCGCCGATACGGAAGCGGTGGAGTTCGGAAAAATATACAGCCTTGACGTGGTGGTTATCCCCACCAACCTTCCGGTGGCCCGGCATGACGAGGACGACGTGGTGTACCTGAACGAACAGGAAAAGTACGACGCCCTCTGCGACGAGATTGCCGAAGCCCACAAAAAAGGCCAGCCCATGCTGGTGGGGACGGTTTCCATCGAAAAATCGGAAACCCTGTCCCAACTGCTGACCCGCCGGGGGGTGCGCCACGAGGTGCTGAACGCGAAGAACCACGCCAGGGAGGCGCTGATCATCGCCGAGGCCGGCGCCAAAGGCGCGGTGACGATTGCGACCAACATGGCGGGCCGGGGGACGGACATCAAGCTGGGGGGGAACCCGGAGTACCGCGCCCGGCGGCGGGCGGGGACCGGCGCCGGCCCCGAAGAATACGCGGCGGCATACCGCGACGAGTACGCGAAGTGGCAGAAGGACTACGGGGAAGTAAAGGCGCTGGGGGGGCTCTACGTTATCGGCACGGAGCGCCACGAAAGCCGCCGGATCGACAACCAACTGCGGGGCCGGTCGGGCCGCCAGGGGGATCCGGGAAAATCCAAGTTCTTTATCTCGATGGACGACGAACTGATGCGCCTCTTCGGGGGGGAGCGGATCAAGGGGCTCATGGCGCGGCTCGGCATGAAGGGGGGGGAGCCCATCTACCACCCCCTGCTGAACCGCAGCATAGAAAACGCCCAAAAAAAGGTGGAGGAGCGGAATTTCGAGATCCGCAAGCACCTGCTCGAATACGACGACGTGCTGAACCAGCAGCGCAAATTCATCTACGAACAGCGGGACGCGATTCTGACGGATACGAATCTAAAGGCCCGGGTTAACGGCGCCACCGCGGACATGGTGGCGGACATGATCGGCGAATTCAAAGAGGCCGCCCGGCGGGACCCGGGCGCGGCCCTCAAGGATCTGGCGGAATCCCTGCGGGCGAAATTCAACTACCTGCTGAAAAGCGAGACGGCGGATCCCAAAAACCCGGAGGCGATGGAAGAGAAGATCCGCGCCGATCTGGAACGGGACCTGGAAGAAAAGGAGGCCCTGATCACGGCCCCCAATCTGAACCTGTTTATCCGGGACCAGTACCTGGCCGCCATCGACCGCAAGTGGCTGGACCACCTGGAAAACATGGAGGCCCTGCGGGAGGCGGTGTACCTGCGAAGCTACGCGCAGAAAAACCCCCTTACCGAGTACAAGGTCGAAGGCTTCCAGATCTTCGAGACGATGCTTGCCGATATCCGGCAGGAGATCGCCGGGAGGCTCCACCTGGTGCGTATCCAGACCTCCGGCGATCGGGAAAGCGGCGCGCCCGGGCAGGCCCGGCAGGTCCGGACCAGCGCCATCCACGGCAGCATGGGGGCCTTCGGCGCCATGGCGGCCGGCGGCCAGCGCCCCGCCGCGCGCGCCCAGGGGGAAGGGGTCACGGTGGTCCGCGCCTACCCCAAGGTGGGCCGCAACGACCCCTGCCCCTGCGGTTCCGGGAAGAAGTACAAGCACTGCCACGGGCGCTGACATGGCCACGCGAAAGATGCCCATCGGCATACAGGACTTTGAAAAGCTCCGCACAGGCGGCTATGTGTACGTGGACAAGACCGCCTACGTCTACCAACTGGCGACCGAGGGGAACCCCTACTTCCTGGGCCGCCCCCGGCGCTTCGGCAAGAGCCTGCTCCTGTCCACCATCAAAGCCTATTTCCAGGGGAAAAAAGAGCTGTTCCAGGCCGCCGAAGGGAGGCCGGAACTGGCCGTCGCCGCCCTTGAACATGACTGGACCGAACACCCGGTCTTCCACATCGACTTGAACGTGGCGAACTACAACAGCCCCGCGGCCCTGGAATCGGCCCTTGCCTCCAACCTGCGGCCCCTGGAGGAGCGCTGGGGCCGAAACCCGGAGGAAGACACTGCGGCTATCCGGTTCCTGGGCCTTATCCGGCGGGCCTGCGAAAAAACCGGGCGCAAGGTGGCGGTCCTGGTGGACGAGTACGACAAGCCCCTGCTGGAAACCATGGAAGATCCGGCCCTGAACGAGGAAATCCGCAAAGGGCTCAAAGCCTTTTACGG
>JAISMQ010000078.1 GCA_031276685.1 Treponema sp.
GCTCTATGGGCTGGTGGGTGGGGCCGTCTTCGCCGACGAAGATCGAATCGTGGGTAAACACGTAGATCACGGGCTGGTCCATGAGGGCGGAAAGCCGCAGGGCGGGCCGCAGGTAATCGGAAAAGACCATGAAGGTGGCGCAGAAGGCCCGCTGGCCGCCGTGAAGCTGGATGCCGTTGGCAATGGCGGCCATGGCGAATTCCCGGATGCCGAAGTGGATATAGCGGCCCTTCCGGTCCTGGGGGGAGTAGGCGGCGGAAAAGCCCACGGCGTTGGGGCCTTTCAGGTCTGCGGAACCGCCTACCAGGCCGGGGTACGCGGCGGCGGCGGCTTCCAGCGCCTTGTTGCCGGCGCTGCGGGTGGCGATTTTGTCCCCCGGCGCGAAGGAGGGCAGGGCGATCCCCTGCGCGGCCCCGCCGGAGTGGAGCTGGTCCCAGGCTTTACGCAGGCCGGGCTCCTCTTGTGACCAGGCGTCGAATTCCGCCTGCCAGGCTTCCCGGGCCTTTTTCCACTCCGCCCGTTTCGCCTTAAAGAATTCCAGCGCTTCCGGCGCGGTGTAAAAATCGCCGGCCGGCCCGGCGGGGATGCCCAGGGCGGCGCGGGCCGCGGCGATCTCCTCCGCGCCCAGGGGGGCGCCGTGGACCTCGGCGGTATTTTGCTTGGAGGGGGCCCCCTTCCCGATGGTCGATTCGAGGATGATCAGGCTGGGCTTGGCGGCTTCCCCCTTCGCCTGGGCGATAAGCCGGGCCAGGCCCTCGTAGTTGTACATGGATCCCCGCAGGACCTGCCAGCCGTAGGCCCCGTAGCGCGCGGCTACGTCTTCGGTAAAGGCCAGGGAGGTGCTGCCGTCGATGGTGATACGGTTGGAATCGTAAAAAACGATGAGATTTCCCAGTTCCAGGCGGCCCGCCAGGGAGCTGGCCTCCGCAGTGACCCCTTCCATAAGGCAGCCGTCCCCGGCAAGGGCGTAGGTGTAGTGGTCCACGACGCGGCGCTTGCCCGTGTTGAAGCGGGCGGCCAGCATGGTTTCCGCGATGGCGAAACCGACCGCCATCGAAAGGCCCTGCCCCAGGGGGCCGGACGTGGCTTCGACGCCCCGCGTCAGGCCGTACTCGGGGTGCCCCGCCGCACGGGAGCCAATCTGCCGGAAGTTTTTGATGTCGTCCAGGCCCATGTCCGCGTAGCCGGAAAGGTACAGCAGGGAATAGAGGAGCATGGAGCCGTGGCCTGCGGAAAGGATAAAGCGGTCCCGGTCCGGCCAGGAGGGATCCGCAGGGTCGTGGCGCAGGACTTCCCCGTACAGCAGGGCCCCCAGTTCCGCAGCCCCCAGGGGCAGGCCGGGGTGTCCCGAATTGGCTTTTTGAATGGCGTCCATGCAGAGGGCGCGGACGCTCAGGGCGATTTTTTCCAGGGCGATAGTATCCATGTCAGACTCCTTTGTGAGTGATCGGGGCGTTCCCGCAGCCCGCCGAACGGGGGGGAAGCCCGGTTTTGAGCCGGTTTTACACCCGGCCCGTTTGAAACAGCCTTAGCATACAGGGTTTTTTCCAAAAATTGAAGTTTTGGGGAGGCGGCCCCCGCGCGGCGGGCCGCTTGTGACGCTGTGGCGCCTCATTTCCAGCCCCGCTCTATGTCCCGGATGGCGCCGATGATCCGGTCCCGGGGCGCCTGCTCCTGGAGCAGGGAGAGGAAGCCTTCTTCCCGGCAGAGGAAGTTGATCTTTAACAGGGCGCGGAGGTGGAATTTCGCGGAGGCGGACGCGATAAGCAGCGCCGTGTGGATCGGCTTGCCGTCCAGGGCCTTCCAGTCGACCGGGACGGCGGGGAAGCCGATGCTGACGCATTGCCGCCCGGCCTCCGTTATCAGCGGGTTCCGGGGGTGGGGCAGGGCTATGCCCCGGCCTATCCCCGTGGGCATAAGGGCCTCCCGCTCCAGCACCGCCCGGAGGAATTCGGCGTTAAAGCCGCCGGAAGCGCCCGATTCCGCGTCGTTAAGGCAGGGGGTCCGCCGGATAAGCTCCGCGATGCAGCTTTCCACCGTGGTTCCCGGAAGTTTGTAAAATACCCCTCCCCGTTCGACAAGGGTTGAAAGGGGGATATCGTCATGCGGGCCGGTCATTAGCTCCCCGTGTTGCCGTTCCGGATACCATCGCTCCGGACGCCTCCGTGTACTGAAAAGATCGACCCCAGGGCCTGGTTACAGTCTTCAAGGTCGAAAAAATCCGGCTTAAAGCCCGGCCCCAGTTCCTCCAGGGCGGCCTGTTTTTCCTTGTCCGCCCCCCGTTCCAGCGCGGAAACGATTTTACGGAAGCGCAGGGGCCCCTCCACCTGTTCCGGGGGCGCGGCGCCGGCCCCGGCCACGCAGCGCAGGGTTTCGTCCTCCCCGCCGTCGTAGCGGGGCAGGATGATTATCTTAACCGTCCAGTTGTTCCCGTATTCGTAAAACAGCTCGGTAAGGCCCCCCTCGCACAGGTCGGCTATTTTGTGCCTGTTTTCCAGGACGCCGGCGCTGGTTATGCCCCGTATGGCCTTGTCGGCGCTGAAGCGGCAGTTAAGGCGGCCCGTCCAGTTGAAGACGCTGCGGATTATCATCTGGAGGTCCGCAAGTTGGAAGGTTTCCGGAATGGTGATCCGCCGCCAGGCCGCAGTACCCCCGATGCTCAGTTGGACCATGCGCCAGGGGTTTATGTTGTCTTTTTCGGGATTCACCAGCGAAAGGTTGTTCCGGCGGAACGTGCTGATGGCGTCCTCAATAAGTTCTTTGATATCGTCGTAGGTGTCGATCATGCTGTCCAGGGACGAATCCATGGCCTCCAGCTCGTCCGGGGGCGGGCTTTCGTCGGTGTCCAGGTCTTCCAGCACCGCCGCAGCGTGGTTCTGTATCTGGGAAAGCACGATATAGGTGTGCGTGGGCAGGACGGAGGGGTCTATGCGGCTTTTTTTAAGCCGGGTGTACAGGGCGATTACCGCCGTGTGAAGCTCCCCCACCCGCTGCCGGATGGGGCCCATGGCCTGGTCCGCGAAAAACGTGTAGAACTGCCGGAATTCCTCGTAGGTTTCGGCAATGTAGGAGAGCAGGTATTTCCGCTCGTCATCGTCAAGCAGGACAACCGGGGGCACGATCCGTTCCAGAATCGCCGAGCTGTCCTCCTCCCTGCGGAACAGGGCGTCGCGGATGTACGACTGGATAACGTATTCGGACACGGGGATCTGGCGGCGGAGCAGGATATTTTCTACCGCGGTCTGGTCCGGGGGCAGTTGGGCGCCCGCGATGTGGTTTATGTCGGGGATCTCCTTGCCGGCGTACCAAAAGCGGGTCTCGATGCCGTAGGGGACGGTTTCTATGCGGTCCGTTTCCTCGTAGAGAAAATTTTCCATGGAGCAGGCAGGAATGTCCCGCATCCGCTTGCCGCCGTACCAGTAGGCGTAGGCCAGTTGCTCTTCCGTGGAGGATCCGGGGCCCAGAAACTCAAAGGCGTCCTCGAAACCGCCTTCCGCCGCCTCGATCCACGCATAAATATCGGCCTGGGTCCATGCGTCTTTTTCCACTTTTGTCAGTTCGAAGACGCCCGTTTTCCAGTCCTTGGTGCGGACCACCAGGTGGTCGCCGGGGACGAAGGACACCTCGCGGTAGATGTTCCGCATGTCCAGCGTTTTGACGGTGACTTCCGGGGGGTCTTCGTAGAGGGAGTCGTTAAACGCGGCCTCGTTTTCCGGGTTGTCCCGGGCCACGTACTGGGGGGCGTATTCTTCGCCAAACAGGAAGTAATAGGGGTAAAATTCCTCCGGCGGGCCTTCCGTCGTGGTGGTCGGGACGGGCCGCCCCTGCCAAAAAAAACGGTACTCCTGGGGAAACAGGGACGGGTTGGCGAAGGGGATGCAGCGGTGGCCGGGGATAAGGATGCCGTTGAGAAGCTCCATTTTGCTGGGGGTTATGACAAAGGGCACCGATTCAAAACAGCCCCGCCGGGACACCCAGCGGCGGTTGTCCAACTGGAACGCGAGTTTGCGGGAGCCAAGCAGCGATGACAGTTCCAGGCGCAAACGCCCGGTTTGCTTGGGCTCCATCATTCTGATAAACGAGACGACATCATCCAGGGTAAAAGGTTCGGCAATGCTGTCGAGAAAATCGTAAAACGCGTCTTCTTGGGTGCCTGTCATTTATCATTAACTATAAGGCGAACAGGGGAGAAAGTATACAGCGCAAGCAAAAAAACATGGGGAAGTTCAAACCCCGCCGCGCCGCCCTCCCCCGTTCCGCAGGCGGGCGAACCAGTTTGGAAAGCTCCGCTTAAAAACCCGGTCCAGGCGGCCCGGGTCTTTGGCGCGCAGTGCCTCCAGAATTTCGCGGTGGTCCCGCGCCGCGCAGGCGATGCTCAGCGGGGCCAGGCGGTCCTGGAGGACATCGAAGAGAAGTTTGAGGGAAACCTCCCCAATTTTGATAACGTAGGGGTTATGGGTACAGTGGAGGACGCTGCGGTGGAAGTCCATTTCGTCCTGGGCCGTGGTGGAGGCGCCGGGCGGCTGCCCCTCCGCCTTGGCTTCCTGGCCCAGCACCACCGCCTCCACCTTTTCAAGATCTTCCGGCGCGGCCGCCCTCATGGCAAGGTGGGTGTAGGCGGTTTCAAACATCTCCCGGAACTGGACCAGGTGTTCCGCAGTCCGGGGCAGCAGCATCAACTGGATTTCAAAGGCGTTCGCCGCCCCCTCGTGGCAGGCGTCGCAGATAAACGTGCCCTCCCCCTGGCGGGATTCCACCGCGCCCATGCTTTCCAGCATTTTAACGGCCTCCCGGACCGAGGAGATCCCCACCCCCAGCTTGCCCGCAAGATCGCTGGCGCCGGGAAGCCTGTCCCCGGGGACCAGTTCGCCCCGCATGATGGATTCTTTGATCTGGACCAGCACCAGGTCGGTTACTTTTTCCTTTTTCCGAATGGAGGTAAAGTTCATCCGCGGCTGCGGCATAGCGGGGTCTCCCTTGGCAAGCAGAAAGTCTCAAGATATCTGATGTCCAACTATCCTACCCCGGCACGGGGGGAAGATCAACGGGCAGAGCCGGCGGGGCCAGCGCACATACCTGGGAATAAGGTATAAAACGGCCCCCTTACCACACCCGCGCCGTAAAGCTGTCCGGTTTACCTCCACCGCCATCACGTAGTCCCCGTTCTCCAGCAGTATGTCCACCTGCGCTACTACCCGGCTGTTTTCCCAGTACTTTTCCGGGCCCCCGTGTTCGAAGCTGT
>JAISMQ010000234.1 GCA_031276685.1 Treponema sp.
GGGCTTATCGACGCCCAGTTCTTTTAAGCGTTTGGCCGTCCAGGGAAGAATGCCGCTGCCGTCCGAAACGCCGTAGTTTGCCGCCGAAAAACCCACCGGGACAAGGCCCAAGGCAAGGACCACATCCTGGTTGGCCCACTGGATTGTGGCGACCCGTTCGGGCTTGCGTTCAATCACCGTTTCGCCGAAGGCGTGCCGGATCACGATAGGGTATTCGTTTGAAACCCCGGCGGCTTGTGCCGCAGCCGGCGCCGTCACGGCGGCCGGTGTAGCGCCTGGGGCGGCCTGGGTTTTGTCCTGCCGGGAACAGCCCGCCATTGGCAAAATCAGCACAACCACAAGGGCCGCGAGCCCCGCCCCGCGCCTGCGCGGAGTATTGTCCTTTTTCATGTAAAACTCCTGAATAATTTTTCCGCCAGCCATGCTGGCCGTGAATGTTATACATGACTAATTTTTTTTAGTCAACGGAACCGGCCTTGGCTTATAAGGACGGCGTATGGGGGCCTGAGTTTGGGGCTTGTCCCGGGGGATCTTCATTCCGATAAACAGAAGGTATGAAAGCCCTTGTCTTCCTCTATGGCGGCGATCTCCGTTCCCAGGCATTCGAGAAGGTCTTTCCCGGGGGGAAAAGCGCGTTTGATCTGGCCCTGGAACGGGTCCGCCTGTTCCCCGGCTGGCAGGGGACCGTGGTTTTGGGGCGGGAGGGGGATCCCCGGTGGGAAGGGGGGCTCGCGGCGTCCGGCGATCTGGTTCTTAAACCCAGGTGGAACCGGAAGGAACTGCTGGAAACTATTTCCCGCCGTTCCCAGGGCTGCGATCTTAGTTATGTCGCCTGGGCGGACTGTCCCTTTTTGGACCCGGATCTGGCCGCGGCCCTGGCCGCCCGCCATGTCGAATACGCCGCGGAATACTCCTACGCCGACGGCTGGCCCTACGGCTTCGCCCCGGAACTTCTGGCCCCCGGCGTGCCGGGGATCCTCGCCGCAATCGAGGGGGACGGGGATAATCCGGTGGGGCGGGACAGTATCTTCGCCGTCTTGCAGAAGGACATCAACAGTTTCGATATTGAAACCGAAATTTCCCCGGTGGATCTCCGCTCCCGCCGCCTGTGCCTGGCGGCCGATTCAAAGCGGAACCTCCTGCTCCTTGACCGCTTTTACGCCGCTGCGGGCGGCGTCCCCGTAGCCGCCGCCGCAGCCGGAATTATCGCGGAACAGCCCGGGATCCTGCGGACCCTGCCGGTTTTTTACCCTGTCCAGGCTGCCCGGCCCTGCCCCCAGTCCAGCGCCTTCTGCCCCTACCCGGCGGCGGCGCGGACCCCCGCCGGGACGCAAAGCCCCGCCGGGGGGGCGGCGGGCGGGGAGGATTTTCTCGATCCCGGCAAATTTGGGGAGCTTCTTGACCGGATCGCCGATTTTTCGGGGGACGCCGTGATCGATCTGTCCCTGTGGGGGGAGCTTGCCCTGCACCCCCGGCGCATGGATCTTATCCGCCTGGTTCTGGAACGGCCCCAACTGGCCCTGGTTGTCGAGACCAGCGGGGTCGGCTGGAGCGCCGGGGATCTTGAGGAGGCTGCGGCCCTGGCCCCTGCGGGCCGCCCTGCGGGTATTTCGCGCCTGTCGTGGATCGTGTCCCTGGATACCGCGGATCCCGCCCGCTACCGGGAGATCCGGGGGCCGGGCTTTACGGAGGCGGCGGAATGTGCCCGGAAGCTCCTGTCCCTGTTCCCCGCCGACGCCTACGTCCAGGCGATCAGGACCGCCGGGGCGGAGGACGACATTGAAAAATTTTACCGGGGCTGGAAGGATCTCGCCCCGCAGGGAAACGGCAATATCATCATTCAGAAATACGATGATTTTTGCGGCAGCCTGCCGAAACGGCAGACTTCCGACTTATCTCCGGTAGAACGGCAGAGCTGCTGGCATCTTATGCGGGACCTGCCGGTGCTGCTTGACGGGACCGTCCCCCTGTGCCGGGAGGAACTTTCGGCGCTGACAGGGGAGGGGCGTATTCTAGGAAACGTATACCGGGACCCGCTTGAAACTATTTGGTCCCGGGGGGAAAGGTACTATGCGGAACATTGTGAAGCGGCGCGGCACGACCTGGGCGCGGCGGCCGGAAAAGCGGCATATCCGGGCCTCTGCGCGGGGTGTGATGAATACTATACCTTCAACTTTTGAGGCGGCGATTCCGGCCTACACTGCCGTGGGCGGGAAGGACCGCCTTGCCTCCACAGGGCTTTCCGCCGTTCTGCTGAACCGGGGCGGCAGTTGTTTCCGGCGCGGGCTCTTTCAGGAACTCGAAAAAACCGGGTTCGACTACGTTATCTCCCTGGAAAGCGCCCCGGAGCGCTACGATCTGGAAGAACTTTCCGGCCGCTTCCCCTTTGTGCGCTTTATCCTGATCCCCAAGGGACTCAGCCCCGGCGAGCAGATCAACCTGGGGGCCCGCGAACTGTCCAGCCCCCTCTTCTTCGTACTCTGGAACGATATTAAGATCATCACCGGAGGCGGGGCGGAGCGGATGGCCGAGCGGCTGTTCCTGTCCAGGGAGGAATTGGAGAAGGAAGAGGAGCCGGCCAGCCGTTTCAGGCGGCTCTGTACGGTGCCCTGGATCCTCAACAGCCGTTTTGAAACCCACCCGACGCTGATAGCCCCGGCGGTGTACCGCCGGAACGTGCGGACCCTGGCCTTCGCCCCCCGGCGGGAGGGGCTGCCCAGCCTCTACCCCTTTGACGGGGTGGGGATCTACGACCGGGAGCGCTTTATCCGCGTGGGGGGCTTCGATCCCCGTATTCTGAACCCCTACTGGCAGTTTATGGATTTTGGCTTCCGGTCCTTCCTCTGGGGGGAGGAGATCCGCGTTACCCAGCATGTCAAGCTGCTCTGCGAGGGCCCTGTCCCCGTTACCGACAGTACCGTTGACGAGGGGTACCGCCGCTTCTACCTGAAAAACATCGCCCCCCTGTTCCACGCCGGCCACGCCCGGCTCCCCTGGCGGCGTTTTCCGGCCTACCTTTCCAGTTCCGGCTGGGATATTTTTGGCGCGTGGGAGGAATTTAGCGATGCCCGCCGCTGGGTCCGGGACAACTGTTTCCGCTGGAAGTGCGACGCCGCCACGCTGAACGACAGGTGGGAAAACGTCGATCCGGACGCGGCGGGGCCCCCGTGAGCGCCGTCCGTACCGGGATAGTGATCCAGGCCCGGCTCGATTCGTCCCGGCTCCCCGACAAGGCCCTGCTGCCCCTGGGGGGGCGGCCCCTGATCTACCGGGTTATGGAAGCCCTGCGCCGGGTGGAAGCCGATGCCTACGTGCTTGCCTCGCCGGAGGACTGCGCCGCCTTCTTCGCCCCGTTGGCGGAGGAGGCGGGTTTTGTGTTCTGCCCCGGCCCCAAGGAGGACGTGCTGGCCCGCTACTGCGTTGCTATCCGCCGCTATTCCATTGACCGCGTGATCCGGGCCACCGCCGACAATCCCTTTGTTTTTGGCGACGCCGCCGCCGCGATCAACGCGGAAGCCCTGTCCCTGGGCGCCGATTACGCCGCCTACAGCGGCCTTCCCTACGGCGCGGGCGTGGAATCCGTTTCGGCGGAGGCCCTGCTCCGGGCGGAACGCGAAACGCCCCCCCCCGGGAGGGGCCCCCTGCCGCCCGAGCGGGAGCATGTCTGCCCCTACCTCTACGGGCATCCTGAACTCTTTTTGCTCCACCGCCCCCTTGCGAAGCGGGAATGGCGGGGGCCTTCCCTGCGGATCAGCGTGGACACTGCGGAGGACTACGAACGCTGCCTCCTGCTGTGGGACGCTCTTGCCGCCGGCCCTCCCTCCGGCCCCCCCGGCGGGTTTCCGGCGGGCGGGGAGGCGCTTGTCGCGGCCTGCCGGAGCCTTGCCGCCGGCGGCCGGCCCGAATTCCGGGAGCCGGGATGAGCGCGCCGGGGAACCGGGCCCCCATTCTCGTGGTCCCCTCGGTGGAAGCCGGAAGGGGAGGGGGGCATCTGGCCCGCTGCGCCGCCCTGGTCCGGGATCTCAGGGCGCTGGGGCAGAAGGCCGTCCTGTTCCTGGGCCCTCTCCCCGGCGCGGATCCGGCCGCCGCGCCTTCCACGGTCCTGGAGACCCTGGCCCCCCTTCTGGCGGAACTGGAGCCCTCCTGGGTATCACGGAACCCCGGCCCCGGGCCCTGGCGCTTCATCGTCCTTGACCGCTGCCAAACCCCGGCGCCGGAGTACCGCTTTTGGGCCTCCCTGGCCTTCCTTGTCGGCATAGACGAAGGGGGCCCCTGCCGGGATCAGATCGATTTTCTTATCGATTTGCTCCCCGGCCTGCCGGGCCGCAGCCCCCCCAATTTTCTGGACCCCAGCCTGCTCCCCCTGCCCGCCGCAGCCCGGCTGCAGCCGCCGCCGGAGGGCGCCCCCCGCAGGATCCTTATCAGTTTTGGCGCGGAGGACGCCGCCGGGCTGGGGCGGGACTGCGCCGCGGCCCTCGGCGCCCCCGGCGGGGAAGGGTTTCAGCTTACCCTGGTCGATCCTGCGGCGCCAGGCGCCCCTCTTGCGGCTGCCGCCCCGGCGGATACCCCCCCGGCGGCGGTGCCGGGTACCGCCCCGGCGGCGGCCCCCCTGCCTCTTGTCGTGCTGCGGAACATCCCCCGCCTGGCGGAACACCTTGCCGAGTACGACCTGCTGATCACCCACTTTGGCCTGAGCGCCTTCGAGGCCCTCCGCGCCGGGACCCCGGTCCTGCTGGTGTCCCCCGGCCGCCGCCACGAGCGGCTTGCCAGGGCTGCGGGCTTTCCCTCCGCAGGCATCGGGAAACGGGGGGCCCGGCGGCTTGGCAGTTTCCTCCGGGGGGCCGCCTGGGCCGGCCTGGCCCGCCGCCGCGAGTCCCTGGCCCGGCGCCACGGCGTCGCGGGCCGGGGCGGGCCCGGACTCGCCGAATTCCTCGCGGCCTTTGAGCCCTCCGGCCACCGCTGCCCCGGCTGCGGGACCGGGCAGGAGGCCGGGCCCTTCCACTCCGTGCTGGCCCGCTTCCCCGACCGCAGTTTTCGCCGCTGCACAAGCTGCGGCCTTATCTACATGAGCCGGATCAACGAAGCCCCCATCGAGTACAGCCGGGAGTATTTTTTC
>JAISMQ010000137.1 GCA_031276685.1 Treponema sp.
AAAAAAATCGGAAAAACTCGAAACCTAGCATGACCAAACTGGACGATCATACCCGCAGAGACCTGGAGGCGCTGCTTCCCCTTATCGAAAAGACCTTCCCCATTCCGCCCCGTTTCCGCCGGGGCCTGGGGAACGATGTCGCGGAACTGTCCCGGCTCCTCACCAGCGCCCGGGGGGAACGGGCCCTTGCCTACCTAAACCGCCCCCCCCTGCTCTCCGCGTACCTGTACTACTTTCTCCCCTGGAACCTGTACCGCCTCTGCCGCCTGATCCCCTCCCTGGACCTCCCCCTGGCCCCGGGGGACACCATCATCGATCTGGGCTCCGGGCCCCTTAGTTTTCCCATCGGCCTCTGGCTGTGCCGCCGGGACCTGCGCGCCGTCCCCCTGAAATTCCGCTGCCTTGACCACAGCCGGGGCGCCCTTGAAGCCGGGAAAAAACTATTCGCCGCCCTGTATTCCGCCGCGCAGCCTGCCCCGCGCCCCGCCGGGGCCGCCGCCCCCCAGGGCGAACCCGACTGCCCCTGGGCCATCACGACCATCCACGGCGACCTGGGCCAGTTCCACAGCCACATGCGGGAGGCGGCCCTGGTAACGGCCCTTAACCTGTACAACGAGCTTTCCCAGCCCATTTCCCCCGGCAATGACGCGGGGCAGCGCCGTTTTGCCGATAAGCAGGCGGCGCTTCTGTCCGGCTTTGCCGCAGGGGGCGGGCGGCTTCTTGTGGTTGAGCCGGGAACGCCCCCTTCGGGCCGCTTTATCACGCTGCTGCGGGAAGCCCTGATCGGCCAGGGCCGCCCGCCCCTGGCCCCCTGCACCCACTCCCTGCCCTGCCCCTTTCCCGCGCTCAGGCCCCCCGCAGCCGGGCGGGACACGAAATGGTGCCACTTCGCCTTCGATACCGAAGACGCCCCCGCAGGCCTGCACCGGCTTTCCGCCGCAGCGGGCATCCCCAAGGAACGGGCGACCCTCAGTTTCCTCCTGGCAGGCCCGCAGGGGCCCGGACAGCCCAAACACGGCGGCCCTCAAAGCCCGGCGGAACAAAAGGCCCGGATTGTGCGGGTTATCTCCTCCCCGTTCCCCGCCCGGGCGGACGGCCAGGCATGGGGCCGCTATGCCTGCGGCGAACAGGGCATGGTCCTGCTCCGCGGCGCAAAAACAGCGGTGGAGGCGGCGGAACCGGGAACCCTGCTGGCGGTAAGGTCCACTGGGGAACGCGACCCCAAGAGCGGCGCGCCGGTAGTCACCGCGCCGTAACACGCCGCAGGGGGCAGCGAGGCACAGCGGGGGGCCGCAGGGCAAAAAAAAGCCCCGCCGAAGCGGGGCTTGTGTGCAAAACCAGGTAACAAAAGCGACCGTGGCCTGAACAGCCGTGGCCGGTTAACCGGGCTTAACTCTGGATCAGCAGGGTTTTGGGGTCCAGTTTAAGGGCCATGGCGGGGGGGTTATAGGTGTCCCGGTCCTTGGAGACCGAAAACTCAATATGGTCCGCCTTGGGTTCCAGAATCACAACCGCGTCCACCAGGTCCACAAGATCCTTGAGCAAAGCGGGGATGTTCTGTTTGGTGTACTGACCCTCGCTGGGGACCGTGCAACTGTACCATACCTCCAGGCCCAGCTCCACGGCAAAATCTTTGATCGCGGAAAGCCGCGCCCGGTCCATCCTGGAAAAATCAAAGCCGTCGATGATCAGGTATTCGGCCTTAAAGCCCCCCTCCACGATCATGGCCCGCAGGCTCCGCAGCACCTGATCCCCCGTCACCCCGTCCTGGCTAAAATTCATCAGCACCCGGTTCCTGACAATCTCGTTCTTAACGTCCCGGGCGTTTTCCAGGTTCTTTTTCCTGATAAATTCATCAAAAATGTCCTCGTACCAGCTTAGGACGTACCCGGTATGCTGGGTAAAGGAAACATGGATCACTTTTTTTTCCTGGAGAAGCTTATCCAGGGCAATCTGGACCAGCACCGAAGTCTTTCCCAGGCCGCTGGGAGAGGCGATAACGCCAATTTCACCGGCTTTTAGGCCGCCGTGTATAGACTTCTCAAACACCCGTACCGGACTGCGCCGAACAAGCTCGCTAATAATCATGTTACTTTCCCTGCTCCTTTTTCCGATTTTCCTCGTATTCTTTAACCAGGGTTTCGGATATACCTGCGGGAACCTTTCCGTACCTCGCAAATTCCATCGAAAATTCCGCCTTCCCCTGGGTCAGGGAGCGGAGAACCGTAGAATACCCGAACATCTCGCTCATGGGGACTTCCGCCTCGACCCGGCAGAAAGCGCCGTCCTCGGTAGACGCAGAAATAACCCCCCGGCGCTGGTTCAGGGAGCCGTAGATGTTCCCCTGAAACTCCGTGGGCCCCTCAACAGAAACCTTCATAATGGGCTCAAGGATACAGGGTTTGGCCTTGTGGTAGGCTTCCCGGAAGGCGCCGATAGCCGCCATCTGGAAGGCAATGTCGGAGGAGTCTACCGGGTGGCTCTGGCCATCGTTAATCGTACAGCGGATGTTGACAATGGGAAAACCAATCATGGACCCCTTCTTAACGGCCTCTTTAAAGCCCTTGTCACAACTGGGGATAAACTCGTTGGGAATTGCCCCGCCCTTGATTGAATCCACAAATTCGTAGTCCCCGCCGTCCCAGGGCTCCATAAAGCCCGCCACCCGGCCGTACTGGCCGGAACCCCCGGTCTGCTTGCGGTGGGTGTAGTTAAAATCCGCCCGCTGCTGTATGGCCTCCCGGTAGGCGACCTGGGGCATGCCGGTCTCCACCTCGCACTTGTACTCCCGGCGCATCCGTTCAAGATAAACTTCCAGATTCAGTTCCCCCATCCCCTGGATAATGGTCTGGTTGGACTCCGGGTCCACGTGGGTGCGGAAGGTGGGGTCTTCCTTGGTAAAGCGGTTCAGGGCCTTCGCCATCTGGTCTGCGGATTTCTTGTCCTTGGGGTCTATGGCCAGGGAAATAACCGGCTCGGGAACGTACATACTGGTCATCGCGTAGTTAAGCCCGCCGCCGCAAAAGGTGTCCCCGCTGGCGCAGTCAATGCCAAAAAGGGCCACAATGTCCCCCGGCGCCCCTTCGTTAATATCCTCCATGCTGTCCGAATGCATACGGACCAGCCGCCCAACCTTAAAGCGCTTCCTGGCCCGCGTGTTGATCAGCTCATCCCCCTTTTTCAGGGCCCCCTGGTAGATCCGCACATAGGTAAGCTGCCCGTACTGGCCGTCCTCCAGCTTAAAGCCAAGGGCCACCGTGGGGTTTTTCTCGTCGGCGACAAGCTCCCGCTGCTCTTCGCCGCGGTCAAGGTCCAGGGCGTAGTTCTTTACCTCCGTAGGGTTGGGAAGGTAGCGGTTCACCGCGTCCAGCAGGCACTGGATACCCTTGTTCTTGTAAGCCGACCCCACCATAACCGGCACAAACTGTTCCGCCAGGGCCCCCGTACGGATAGCCTGGTGGATAACTTCTTCCGGAATAGGCTTGCCGCCCAGATAAAGATCCGCCAGCTCGTCGCTGAACATTGAAACGGCGTCCACAAGCTCTTCCCGGTATTTTTCCGCATCCGCCTTCAGGTGGGCGGGGATCTCCGCGCTGCGGACCTCCGTCCCCTGGTCGCCGTCAAAGTAAACAGCCTTCATCGTGATCAGATCCACGACCCCTTCCAGCTTGTCTTCCAGGCCGATGGGTATCTGGATCATCACCGCGTTCAGCCCCAGCTTTTCCCTCAGTTGGGTTTTCACCTTGAACGGATTGGCCCCCGTGCGGTCACATTTATTCACAAAGGCAATCCGCGGCACGTGGTAGCGCTTAAGCTGGCGGTCCACCGTGATGGACTGGGACTGCACCCCGCCCACCGCGCAGAGAACCAGAATAGCCCCGTCCAGAACCCGCAGGGACCGCTCTACTTCAATCGTAAAGTCCACATGCCCGGGAGTATCGATCAGGTTGATGGTGTGTTCTTTCCAGGTAACCTGGGTAGCGGCGGACTGAATCGTAATCCCCCGTTCCCGCTCAAGCTCCATGTGATCCATTGTCGCCCCCACCCCGTCCTTGCCCCGGACTTCGTGAATGGCGTGTATCTTGTTGCTATAAAAAAGGATGCGTTCGGAAAGGGTGGTTTTCCCCGAATCAATATGGGCGCTAATCCCAATGTTGCGCATCTTGGTAATATCAATACTCATCTACTGCGTACTCCTTTTTCCGTTCCTAAATGTCAGTGTTTGTCATAATATATCAAAGTTTTCAATTGTTTTCAATGATTTTCAGCGGCTAGTGCAGGGCCGGCGCATCTACACGCTATGCGCCGCAGGCGCTTAGCGGTCCACATGATAGCCGCCCTTCAAGGTTACCAGCAGGGCAAGCGCAAAAGGCCGGCCCCGGCCATTGGCGGTATCGGCGTTGCCCGCAAAGGGCAGATTCGCGGCGGCGGCGTGATCCTTGCTGTAATAACGGCCCCCGCGCCCGCCAAGGGCAATGGGAAAGCCCAGGGAAACGTCAAGGTGGGGCAGGGGCGCGAAGGACAGGCCCGGCAGAATATAGGCGCTGTTTGTCTCCAGGGCCCAGCGCCCCGTCATGGCAAAGCGCAGGTTCCATATCCAGCCGGGGCGGAAAACCAGGTTCCAGGCGGCGTTAAAACCGGGGATAAAAGGGGAAGTCTGCGCCTCCGCCAATTCGGTCTTGGGGCTGAAGTAGTACACATCCTCCTCCCCGTTCCAAAACAATTCCCCGTTCAGCGAAATAAGGTCGTCAAAAAAACTCCGGGCAAAGCCCAGGTTGGCGGATCCGGTAAAGCCGTCCCAAACTTCGTGACGGACAGCCCCCACGGCTTCAACGTACAGTTCCGTATCCGCCAGGGTTGTTTTTACGGACGCGGAGGCCCGCAGGGGCATTTCCCTGTGGTAGAACGCGCCCAGGTCGATATCCGCCCAGGTAAAGGCCAGGTTGTACTTCGCCCCATAGCCAACTTCACTAAAAGCCGGGGTCGCGCCCTGCATGAATCCGGTCCGGGTAAGGGCAAGAAACTCCAGCCCGCCAATGCCAACGGGAATATTCATTTTTATGATATACGGATCGCCGCCCTTCCCCTGGGGCACCCGGGACAACA
>JAISMQ010000277.1 GCA_031276685.1 Treponema sp.
CGTGCCGGGCGGTGTCGAAACTCCCCCCCTGGCTGTGGTGATCCTTCCCGGCGGGTTCAAAATCAACCTTTTCGTATTCCCAGCGCATGGGCCAGTCCACGCGCCAGACCAGCTTGACCTCTTTGGCGCTGCGCAGATCCGCCGTTTCCCGGCAGCCGCAGGAAAGGCAGTGGTAGCTTAGCCCCCATTCCCCGTCCCAGCCGTCTATCTCCGTTTCATCCTTGTTACAGTTGGCGCAAAAAACACTGACAGGCCACCACTCGCCCTGGATCTTGTGTTCCTCGTCGCGGAACTTGTCCAGGATGGTTTTTAGGGTTTCCCGGTGTTCCAGGGCCCGGCGGATACCCCCGGCGTACTGCGAAGCGCGGTAGCGTTCCGCCTGGTAGAGGAATTCGGGGCGGATTCCCACACGGGGCAGGATCGTTTCCACGTCTACCTCGTGGTGGCGGGCGTAGCTGGAATCCCTGTCCCAGGGGTCGGGAACCATCGTAATGGGGAAACGCAGGTACTTTTCCAGTTCTTCCTGGCGGGGCATGTTCAGCGGCACCTTGCGGAACACGTCGTAGTCGTCCCAGGAGTAGATAAAACGTACTTTTTTGCCCTTGTCGCGGAGGGCCCGGACCACCAGATCCGTGGAGATGATCTCCCGAAAAGTCCCGATATGCACGGTCCCCGAAGGGGTTATCCCCGACGCGCAGGTATAGCTGCCCTTGTCGCCCTTTTCCCGGATAATCTTTTCTGCGGCCTCGTCGGCCCAGTGGGCTGCCGGATCCTGGTCCCGGCTTCCCGGCCTGGTACAATCCGCGCTGCCTGCGCCGGTCCCGCTGTTTTTGGTCATTTTTGCCCCCAGTACAAACAAATCTTTAACATTAGTAAAGGAACGCGAATCTTTCAAGCAGAATTCGGCCCCGTTCAGCGAATTACAGGCCGTTTGGTTGAAAAATTTTTTTTTTTGCGGTATCTTGTATGCAAATAGATATATATCTACCCGAAAGGATGGTATCAATATCTGCTTGCTATGCGAGGGGGTTTTCGTATGAGAAAATTGAAATTTGGTTTGACGGCGGTCCTGGTTCTCTGCGCCGTTTTGTTGGCTTCCTGTTTGGATTTTTTTAGCAATTCTCTGGGAGAAAACCTGGCGCGGGATCCTGCCACGATAAAGGTGACTCCGGACAACGTTGACAAGTTGTTGAAGGAATCAAAAGGGGATTCTGCGGCTTCGAGGGGGATTTTGGACAAAATTGCTGCGGAATTAAAAAACAGTTCCACTCCCGATCCAAAATTGCAGGCCGCTGCGGTAACCGCCGCCAACCAGGCCGCCGGACTGGGCGAACTGGTGCTGGGGAATATCGGTACCGTGCTGAACACAGTAGACGGGTCGGATACTACTACCGATGGGGATACCTTTGCCACCTTGCTGGGTGAGGTTCAAAACCAAGTTAAGGAAAATGAGTTCGCGAAAGTTGCAGCGAGTACATCTGACAGCCTGGGCGGGGCGCTGGATCCTGCCGCTACAACGCCCCAATTTAAAGGGGAGGCTCTTAACAATGTTTCCGAAGCCGACCTTACGCTGTTGGCCTTTACGCTGATCCTGGCTGAAACTGAAAAGATCTCCGATCGTACTTTTGATGATTACATAAAAACCTGGACGGATGGTAATAAACTGAACGGTACCGGGTTGTCAGACTCCGAAAGGCTTATTGCTGCCATTGGTAATAAGCTTGCAAATGGTGACGGCAAAATAGGCAAGACGCTCGGAGATCTTTTGGGCAAGAAAGAGTAGAGGGAGAGCCATGAAAAAGATCGTAATTCCATTTGTGGCGCTGCTGTGCCTGGTCTCCGCCCTCTTTGCGGAGGAAGTAACCATAGCACCCCTGGGCTACCCCTCCACTGCGGGCAATGGGCTGGGGGGTCCCCATGCGGCTTATACGGATGGCATCTACTCCCTGTTTGTAAACCCTGCGGCCCTGCAGTGGGCTAACGAGAGTATGATTACTGATCTTACCTTCGGTGTTGTAGGGCCCATAGGTAAATTACTGGAAAACATGGATTCGATTGCGGGGATTGGGGAATCCTTTAGCGATGGCAATACATCGGCTATGAGCGATGCATTGACGAAGCTTACTGAGATCATGCCCAATGGAAAGCTTCCTATTGGCGCGGATATCCGGGGCCCCATCAGCTTTGGCTATACAGCCAACGGTTTGGGGATTGGGCTGTTCTCCCGGACTACGGTCGATGCCCGGATCATCGGGCTTAACATCGATGCCACTGCCTACACCGATCTGACGCTGCCCATTGGGCTGTCGTTTAACCTGCTTAAGCTTAAGGACCACGAGCTGTCTGCGGGCTTGGTCCTTAAACCCTTCGCCCGGGTCTTAATTAACAAGGAATTAAGCGCCCTGGACCTCATGGACGAAGAAAAAAAAGACAATCTGTTGAAGATCCCCATGCCGGTCATTGCCGGCGGCGGGGGCGACCTGGGCCTTATGTACAGGTTCAAGAAGGATCTGGTTCTGGGTTTTGCGGCCAAGGATGTCTATACGGCTGGAATTAAAGTATACGATCTGGGCAGTTTGCTTGGGGCAGAGAAAGAGGAATCTCCCGATGCCTTGTACCGGGTACCCCTGGCGCTTAACGCGGGGCTTGCCTATACGTTCCGCCCCAGCAGCTTCTGGAAGACGCCCAAGGCCTTCCAGTCCTTTTACGTGGCCCTTATGGCGGACTGGGCAAACCTGCAGAATGTCTTTAGCTGGGATGATCGCCAGCACCGGAACCCCCTGCTTGATATTGGGGGCGGTCTGGAGATTGGCCTGTTCAGTTTCCTAAAGTTCCGCGCCGGAGTTCATGAGCTGCTGCCTTCGGTAGGCATTGGCCTTGAACCTGCGGTATTTAAGCTTAACCTTGCGCTGTACGGCAAGGAGCTTGGAAACGAGCCGGGTGTCAACAGCACGCTGGGCGTTGATTTTAGCATTAGTTTCCGGCCGGATACCAAAAAGAAGACCTGGTTCTGGTCCAAGCCTCTGATAAAATAGGGGCCGGGTTTTGAAGCAAGGCGGCGGGTTTACCCGCCGCTTTTTTTTGCCCGCAGGGGCATCCTGCCGGGGTATAGTGCATGAAACGGATCCTGCTGATTCAGCCCCCCTTTGTCCAGTTGAACGGCCCCTATCCAAGCCTCTACTACCTGCGCGGCTTTCTGGCGGCTTACGGGCACGAGCTTAGTATCCGGGATCACTCCATCGGCCTTTTTGGGCGGATCTTCTGCCGTGCCGGCCTGGAACGGATCTTTGGTGACGCGGAAGCCCTGCTGGCGGGGCCCGGCGGGGGCCCGGATAAACAGACCCGGGAAACTGCGGCGCGCTTCCTGTCCGAATCCGGGCGCTGGATAAGCTGTATTGACCGCCTGATAAACTTTTTAAGGGGACGGGACCGGGAA
>JAISMQ010000289.1 GCA_031276685.1 Treponema sp.
CCGCGCCGGTTTCCCCCACAATGGCCACGTAGCTTCCGGCCTCCACGCGGAGGTTGAAGTGTTCCAGCACGTTGTCCCCCCCGTCGGGGTAGCGGAACGTAACGTCCCGGAATTCCACCTCCCCCCGGATAGGCTCCCAGTTTTCCTTTTTCGGATGAAAGGTGTCACCGTAGGTTTCAACAACAGCATCGCTGTCGGTTATCATGGGGGCCTGCTCCAGAAGGCCGGATACCCGTTCCACGTTGGCCTGGGTGGAGACAAACTCGGTAAGGATGTTGGCGATGTTCTGAATAGGGTCGAAAAAACCCCCGGCGTACTGCAGGAAAATCGCCAGTACCGAAAGATCCGCCCCCAGGAATACTATTTCGTAGCCCCCGTAGCCCAGGACCACGGCGGTCGCCGCTGAACCGATAAACAGCACCAGGGGGATAAAAACCGACCGCAGCCGGGCCATCCGGTTGGCGTGGCGCCGGTACTCCCCGGTGATCCCCGAATATTCGCGGAGGCTCTGCTCTTCGGCCACCAGGACCTTGACCGTCCGCGCCCCGGTGATCCCCTCGTTCATGGCCCCGGTCATCTTTGAATTGACGCGCCGCAGGATCCGGTTTACTTCCAAAATCCGTTTCTGGAAAAACCAGGTAAACAGGGCCAGGGGCGGGACGGTGGCGCAGACAATAATGGCAAGGCGCCAGTGGACCAGGAACATGGAAATGATGACCCCGACGCAGTAGAAGACCGACCAGGAAAAGTCGATGACCCCCCAGGCCACCAGTTCCCCTATTTTTCCGGTGTCCGAGTGGGTGCGGGCCATCATGTAACCCACGGGGGTTTTGTTGTAGTAGTCCAGGCTGAGTTTTTGCAGGTGGAAGAACACCGCGTTCCGCACGGCACGGACGATCCCCACCTCGGCGCGGATTCCGTTGGCCACGAAGAAACGGACGTTGATCCCCTGGACAACGATCATGCAGATCGCCGCCGCCAGGAGCCCCCCCATGCCCTGGGTGCTGCGGGGCTCGATGTTGTTGCGTATGGCGTAGCCCAGAAGCAGGGGGAGAAGCACGTCCACCGCGGCGACGCTGAGCATAAGGACCGCGCAGCGGATCAGGTTCAGCTTTTGGGGGGCGATAAACGGGGCCATCTTCTTCCAGACAGCCGGCGAAACAGGTTTGCTGTAGTCAGGATCTTCGTAATCAGCCATTGCGTTCCCCCCGCTGGAGTTCAAAAATACGGCGGTAGCTCCCGTCCCGCGCCACGAGTTCCCGGTGGGTCCCCAGCTCCTCCGTCTCCCCGTCTTTAAGCACGAGGATCTGGTCCGCCTGCATCAGGCTGGATATGCGGTGGGAGATAAGGATCACCGCCGCCCCCGCCACGCGCCCTTTAAGGGCGGCGCGGATCCTGGTGTCGGTTTCCGTGTCCACCGCAGACAGGCTGTCGTCAAAGATCATCACCGGGGGGTTTGCCGCCAGCATCCGGGCGATGGCGACCCGCTGTTTCTGGCCGCCGGAAAGCGTGACCCCCCGCTCGCCGATCACCGTCTCGTAGGCTTTTTCAAATTCCCGGATGCTCCCGTCCACCTGGGCCACTGCGGCGGCGGCGCGGATGTCCTCCAGGGGAAGGCCCCCGGCGCTCGCGGCGATGTTCTCACGGATGGTTTTGGAAAACAGAAAGGGTTCCTGCAGGCACAGGCCGATGTGGCGGCGCAGGTGATCGCGGGCGATCCTGCGGATGTCGATACCGTCGATAGTGAT
Organism: Treponema sp.; assembly: GCA_031276685.1. Classification (GTDB taxonomy): domain Bacteria; phylum Spirochaetota; class Spirochaetia; order Treponematales; family Breznakiellaceae; genus JAISFT01. Next base: position 1,749 of record JAISMQ010000289.1, read on the forward strand.
TCTGCCGCTGCCGGGGGGAAGGTCGTAAAGCCGGGCGATAAGGTGTACCAGCGTGGATTTTCCCGAACCCGTGGCCCCCAGGATCGCCAGGGTAGAGCCGGGCCGCAGGGCGAAGGATATGTTCCGCAGCACCGGGACAGCCGCGTCCCCCGATTCCCCCGTTTCCCCGGCGTAGCCGAAGCTGACGTTTTCAAAGCGGATCTCCCCCCGGATCTCCGGCCGCAGCGCGTCGGGGGCGTCGGTTTCCGGCTCTTCCGCAAGGATATCCCGAATCCGGCCCGCCGACACCAGCGCCCGCGAAAGTTCCGAAAGGATGCGGCCCAACTGTCTGACGGGCCAGATCATCCAACTGCAGTAGGTGTAAAAGGCCAGGAAGGTACCGGGGGAAAGCTGCCCCTGGACGCTCCTCAGGATCCCCGCCGCCACGATGATGATCAGTTGGATCCCGCTCATAATGTCCCCGGCCCCCCAAAAAAGGCCCAGCATCTTGCCGGTACCAATCCAGATATTCGCGTGGGCGGCGGTTCTGGCGGAAAAACGTTCCATCTCGTAGGATTCCCGGCCAAAGGCCCGTACTACCCGGACCCCGGTGTAGTTTTCCTGCGCGCATGCCTGCATGTCGCCTTCCGCCGCGTCCGCCCTGGCGAATTCGCGGGCGACTCTTTTGAAGTACAGGAGGGAAAACAAAAAGATGGGGGGCATCAAAATCAGGCCCATAAGGGACATAAAAACGTCCATCGAAAACATCATAACCAGGGCGACCACGAACACGCAGACGATCCGCAGCATTTCGCTCATCTGGTTTTGAAGGAAGTTGCGGATCGTGTCCACATCGGAGGTGCAGCGCTGGATAATATCCCCCGTGTGGCAGCGCACGTGCCAGAGGTAGGGGAGCCGCTGGATATAGCCGTAGAGGGTGTTCCGCAGCCGCCAGGCGATGGTTTCCCCAATTTCTATGCCGGCGTAGCGCCTTACGCCGTTAAGCAGGCCGGAGCAGAGGGCCGCGCCCATCGTAAACAGGGCGCAGATCCACAGGTTTTGCCGCAGGAACGCTGTCCCCCCCAGCGAATCGACCAGGCGCGTCACAAAGGCCGGGGCCGCCAGGGGCGCGTCGGCGATAACCGAATCGACGGTGTAGCGGATGATCTGCGGGGAGACGAAGGAAAAAAGCACGGTGCCGACCGTGGCGGCGCAGCACAGCGCCAGGGAGAGCAGCCGGTCTTCCGCGGCGGCGGCTATCAGGGCGGGGCGGCTCTTCTTCCAGGGCAGTTTTACTATCGTTGATGTTCGGGCCATGCTAATCCACGCTTCCTCGCAGGGCCAGGGCCAGTTCCTTCCACACCAGTTTGTCCCGTTCGGGAAGGGCGCGGAATTCCTCCTGCCTGCCGTAGGCGGACAGTTCGATAAACTCGTCGATCCGCCGCTTAAGATCGGCGAATTTGCGATCGTGGAATTCGGTGATCCAGGCCGGGATCCGTTTCCAGGAACCCAGGAGCCTGCCGTAATGGGGGGCGCAGAGTCCGTCGGACCGGGTAAAGACCTGCCTTAGTTCGCGCTCCTCGGCGCTTTCCCCCCCCGCGCCCGCGAGGAAGCCCAGGTACTCCGTTTCGATACGGTCCCGTTCCGCGCAGACAGGGCAGCGTTCCTTGCGCCGCCAGTAACCCCGGTTCTTAAAAGAGATCAAGCGTTCCTCCAAAATATCCCGGCTTAAAATCGCCACCGCCAAACCGTCCCGGAAAGACTCAAGGTTCCGCGAGTGGTACGCGCAGAAGCCCCCGGCCTGGCGGTGGGCGGCGCGGAATTTCCGGTCGGAAACATGCTCAAAAAGCATGTTGTCGATGTAACGCTCCGCCCGGTCGTTCACGATCCCGCACAGCGGGCAGCCCGGTTTTTCACAGGCCTTTTCCAGTTCAAAAAAATTGATATGCTTGTCTACCGCCATCGCGCCAACGCTCCCGCTAAACTTTTGCGACAAAACCGAATGTTAGTCCCGCGTTTCCACGGCGCCGTCCCCGCGCCCGATGTAGATCCGGGGGCGAATCCGCGCCCCCCCCGGGCCGGCAAAGAGGCCGTTTTCCACTACGCCGGGGATCCGGTTGATCCGCTCCTCAAGTTCCTCCGGCTCCTCCGGCTCCCGGAAACGGATGTCCAGCAGCAGGTTGCCGTGTTCGGTGATCACCGGCCCCGCCTTGCGCAGCGCCTCCCGCAGCGTTAGCTCCGCGCCCAGCTTTTCCAGGGCGCGGCTTACGGAAAGCCGGGCTTCGGGGATCACTTCCACCGGAAGGGGGAAGCGGACGGCCAGGCGGGGGGCCAGCTTGGATTCGTCCGCGACAATGGCGAAACGGCCGGAGTTGTAGGCGGCCAGTTTTTCGATAAGCAGCGCGCCGCCGCCGCCCTTGACGGCCCTGTTTTCCGGATCGACCTCGTCGGCCCCGTCTATCGTAAGGTCCAGCCCCCCCCCCAATTCCGGGGAATTGAGGCTGTAATGGGGAATGTTCAGTCTCTCACATTCCAGTTCCGTTTGGAAGCTGGTGGCGAACACCCTGATGTTCTTCAGCCTGCCCTCCGCCAGCAGCGCGCCCACGCGGCGGACCACGAAAACGGCGGTGGACCCTGTCCCAAGGCCCAGCCGCATGCCGCTTGTCACAAGCTCGTCCGCGGCGCGCAGGGCGGCCCGTTCCTTCATCCCCTGGAGATCCATGCTTCGCTCCCTTTAAATATTTACGCGGGCAAGAAGGTCCGCCGGAAAATCGCGCTTAAAAAACTGAGTATACTGGTACCGGGCCTGCCTAATGAACATGTCGTAGCCGTTGAGGACCGGGCACGAGGCCGCCTCGGCCCGCCGCAAAAACGGGGTCCGGTCCGGCTGGTACACCAGATCCATGACGATCTCTTTCCCCGAAAACGGGTAGGTTTCCAGGGGGTCCCGGCCGGGGTCCCCCTCCATGCCCGCAGGGGTAGTTTGAATGATAATGTCGGAAAAACGCTCCATCTGGTCCATCCCTCGTTCGTTCAGGCCCCCCCAGCGGAACTTGTAGGGGGCGGCGAGATTCCGGGCCTTCGCCGGCGTGCGGTTCAGGATCAGCGCCCGCGCCCCCAGCCGGTACAGTTCCGCCGCCACGGCCCGGGCGGCCCCCCCCGCGCCGATAACGGTGACCTTTCTGCCCTTGAGATTGGAGGGGGGGCCCGCTGGTTTTCGTGCCGCCGGGAACCCGATCCGCCGGGGCCTGGCCGTTTCCGCGCCTTGCCCGCCGGCAAGCGCGCCGATAAAGGCCAGCAGCGAATCGGAAAAACCCCGCATGTCCGTGTTGGTACCCTCCCAGCCCCGGGGCCCCCGGCTGATAGTATTGCAGGCCCCGATCCGCCCTACATCTTCCGACATGGATCCCAGATAATCAAGGATCGCCTCTTTGTAGGGGACCGTGACGGATACGCCGCTTAGGCCCAGTTCGTCGGCCAGGGCCATAAAGTCCTTGAGGGAGTCCGTGGGGAAGGGCACGTAGACCGCGTTGGCGGCTTCCAGGGCGAAGACCGTGTTAAAGAATTTTGGGGAATTGGTAACCCGCAGGGGATGGCCCAGCACCCCGAACACCTTCGTCTCCGGGCCGATGCCACGGAAGCGGTAGAGTTCCGCCAGGTCCCTGGGGCACAACTGGCCCGGCGCGGCCTGCGGGACGCCCTCCTCGTCCGCGCTGGTATAGCTGATCTGCGAACCGAGTTTTTCCGTAAGGATCCGCGTAAAAACCCCGTAATGCCCCATGCACAGGAAGATCTTGTCCATATCCCGCGCCTCCCTGGCGGCCCGGACCAGGGCCAGCGCGTCGGCGGTACCCCGCGCCTGCACGGCGATTTTGGCGATCTCGTCCCCCGTCCGGCGGAGGCTCCGCAGTTTCCCCGGCATGTCCCCGCCAACGCCGTTAAAACAGTGGGCGGATCGGATGATCCGCGTGCCGAAGGTCCGCGCCGCTTCCTCCAGGCTTGGAACGTTCAGGTCCTCCTCCAGATCGACGTAGGCGAAATTCTTCCGCCGGTCGGCCTGCGCGAAGGCGAGGCCCTGGGCCAGAAGCCGGATCCGCGACGCCTCCCCTTCGGCAAAGTTCCCCCCGTCCTTTTCCCGCCGGATAGTCAGAATGACGGGCAGCCCCGCCTGCTCCGGGAAATTACGGATCAGAAAACGCTCGTCCGGGGCCAGGCAGTCCACCCGCAGTTCCGCAATATCGATGCAACTGCGGTTCCTCGCAAGGATCTCCAGATCGGCGGCTATGGTTTTAGCGGTCAGACAGAGGCAGATTTTTGCCATGCATACTCCCGTGGGCCGGAATTTCCAAACAAGCCGCAAGCCAAAACAGCCCGGGGCTGTTAAAAATCGCTGCGGTACACGAAGATCTCCGCCACCAGGGCGCTCCCCCCCAGGTTTACCCGCAGGGCGATGGGCCAGGGGCGGCCGTAGATGGGGAGAAGGACGTAATCTTCCCCCTCCCGCGCTTCTTCCCCCAGGGCAAGGATCACCGCTTCCCGGCTGTCCCCCACGCGGATCCCCCGCACCGCCCTGATCCCCACCTGCCAGACCCGGTCCCGGTACACGTAAAAGTCCGCCTGGGGGTAGACCAGCACCACGTCGTCCTGCCATTCGTCCGCCCCGCGGACGGCGTACACCGCCTCCGGCACCCCAAAACTGCCGTAGAGCCCCTCCAGCGTAAGGCCGATAAGGGCCTCCGGCTCCGTTACCTCCGGGGCGGAATCCGCCCGGGCCGCCGGCTTGCACAAGGCCCCCAGTACGAACAACAAGCAGCCCAGCCGCCGGACACCCATAGAAGCACTTTACCCCAAGGCC
>JAISMQ010000301.1 GCA_031276685.1 Treponema sp.
GCTTCCCTTAATCCCTCTTGAGTATGGTTTGAATGGCGGAAGCCAATTCTTGGGGATGAAAATCTTCCCCCCCTTCTTGGCCCTTTTTTGAGCGGTACTCCCCGGCGGAGGGGGAAGGCGGGGCCGCGCCCGCCTCTTCCACCGCCGCGCCGGAAGACAAGAAAGTCCCCGCCAGGGCATCCAAATCCGGGAGAGATTCGACACCCCCGGAAAAATCCCCCAGCCCCGAAAGCCCCGGTTTGGGGGCCGGATTGGCGGGCGCGGGTACCACTTCCCTTTCTTGAGTATAACGGGACGGGGGGCTCTGGTCCATACCCTCGCCGGGCGCAGGCGGGGGGGAAGGCGGGGCCGCAGAGGGGGCTGCGGGCGGCGGGGCGGCGCTTCCCCGCGAGCCGGCCCGCGCTATCTCCGCGATGTTCCCCACGGACTCGTCGGCGGATTCTTCGGGAGGGACGGCCGCGTCGCGGGGGATTTCGGCGTCCCCCACGGTGATATCTACCCTGGAACCGGCTTCAAGGCCGGGCATAAGCGAGGTGTCCTGGGGCGAGGGGTTCTGGAGCAGCTCGGGGAGGTAGCGGTTGATCAGACGCCAAACCAGGGCGGTAAAGAAGAAAAAGACCACGGCGAAGCCCAGCGCCCGGAGCAGGACGACCAGGGTATGGGCCCGGACGGAGATGCCCAGGGTCAGGGAAATGGCAAAGGCCGCCACTGCGGCAATGCCGCACCACCGCAGGTTAAACACGCTTTTATTTCTTCTTCCCAAAGAGCCGGTTCAGCATGGCCCCGAAGCCCCCGGAAGGCCCAAGGCCGCTTTTTTCCATGCGGTCCACGATGTGCTGCACGCAGAGGCTTGCCTTGCACTTGGGATCGATCACCATGAAGGGCCGCTGCCGCAGCACCGCCTGGGAAACCACCGCATCGTCATACACAAAGCCCAGATAATCCACTTTGAGGTTAAGGAACTGCCCGGCGATATTGGTCATCCTGTCGGCGACTTTTTTCGCCTCCGCCACGCTTCTTACGCGGTTTACCACCAGTTTAAGCCCCATGTTCGGCGTTTCGTACTCGGTGGCGATGATCTTGATGATCCCGTAGGCGTCGGTAATGGCCGTGGGCTCCGGGGTGGTTACGATCACCGCGTCATCGGCGGCGGCTATAAAATCCATCACGTTGCTGGACACCCCGGCGCTGGTGTCGATGATAATGATGTCGGCGACGGAGAGGGTTTCCAGCTCGCTGATAAAATTCTGCCGCTCATCGTCGTTCATGTTGGCGATCTGGGAAAACCCGGAGGCGCCGGGGACGATGGAGATGCCGTAATCGGTTTCCACCAGGATGTCCCGCATGGTCTTCTGCTTGCGGATCACGTGGTACAGGTTGTACTTGGGGATCACGTTGAGGATCACGTTGACGTTGGCCAGCCCCAGGTCCGCGTCCATGACCACCACTTTTTTCCCCAGCCTGGCGTAGGCCAGGGCGAGGTTCACCGAAAGGTTGGTCTTGCCCACCCCCCCCTTGCCGGAGGTAACGGTGATGATCCGGGCATTCCCCTCCCGGCCCGGGGCGCGGCGGCCCTTCCCCGGCCCGGCCTGTCTGCCGCTTTCCACCGGGGCCTGGACGGCCGCGAAGGATCCCGCCGGGGGGCCAAAAAACCCGCCGGAAAAACTTTCCCCCGCGGAACCGGCGGGGCCCCGCTGCCGCACAATTTCCCGTAAGCGTTCTGCCTGATCTTCCATTCGTTATATACCCCATCCAAATTTTGTCTGCCCGGCGGCGGGAAAGCGGCTCTCTATTTTTTGCCGGTTTATCTGGAACTCTTCCAGGTTAAGCAAAAGATCCGCGACCGCCGCCTTTTGAATATCGGTAGGAACGGCCTGCCCGTTGGTGATATACGAGACGGATTTTCTCTTTTCCGCCAGGGCGCTGATAACGTTCCCTATTTTAGCGGTTTCGTCCAGCTTGGTGATAATTACCGAACGGTACGCGAAAGGTTCGAACTGCCTCATAATATCCTCAAGGTCGCTGGTCTTGGTGGCCGCCGCCAGCACCAGGTGCGTTTCCGCCCGGCTGCCGAAAACGTCCAGGATACGCTTCATCTCCCCCAGCTTGGCCGCGTCCCGGGGGCTCTTGCCGAAGGTGTCGACAAGGATAAGATCCGTGTCCTCGCAGGAAAGGGCGATAAACCGCTTAAGCTCCCGCCGGTCCGGCACATAGGCCACCGGAATACCCATGATGTTCCCGTAGGTTTCAATCTGAGTCCGGGCGCCGATACGCAGGGAATCGATGGTGACCAGGCGTACCGACGGGGGGCGTATATCCGGCCCGGGCAGGGCGAAAATGGCCGCCAGCTTGGCAAGGGTGGTGGTCTTGCCCACCCCCGTGGGCCCCACCAGGATCATGATCCGGGGCAGCCGGGCGGGGGGCTGTTCTTCGAAAATGCTGATGCTTTCCCCAATCATCTCCAGCGCCGCGTCCTGGAGGGCCTGGAAATCCTCCAGGGTTTCCAGGGAACATTCCTTTTTTATCCGGGCGAAGATCGCCTCCCGGTAAGCGGGCGAAAAGTCGTTGGCGTCAAAACAGAGCCGGAGCTGCGCAAGGTTGGGGTGTTCGTCCTGGGAAGGCGGAGCGGCCCCGCCGATTTTTTCCTTGATCTCCTGGACGGCGACAAGGACCTGCTGCATCGTCAGATCCTTGCCGGCGGCCGCCAGGACCCGGCGTTTGGCCTCCTCAAAATCCAGGGGGTTGGCCTGCGGCTCACGCGCCGCGCCGCGGGAAAGCGCGGGGGAAGTCCCCGTGACCGGGGTTCCCGTTACCGGATTCCCCGGTAGCGGGGACCCCGTGGCCGGACTGCCCGCTACCGGGGTTCCCGTGACGGGCAGCCCGGAGACAGGCAGCCCGGCGTAGGGGCGGATCGCCTGCGGGGACAGGCCCTGGAAGACCAGGGGGGCCTTTTCGCGGTCGCTGGGGGCGTAGCCCGTTATCTCGACGCCTTCCCGCGTAAAAAGGCCCAAAAAACCCCCCATTCTGATAGTCTTGCGGCTGAGTACCGTGAACTGCTCGCCGTAGCGCTCCCGTATCTTTTCCAGGCACTCCTCCATGCCGTAGGCCTGCTCGGTAAACTGTACCATCGCTTCCCCCTATGCCGCCGCCTGGTCTTCCAGCTTGACAAGCCCCACCGACTCAAGGCTTATGCCCTGGGCGATTTCGGCGACCGAAAGCACCGCGAGGTCCGGGATCTCCCGCTCCGTGGAAGACTTTACGAGGGCGCGGGCCTCCTCCGAACAGCAGATCACCGCCGGCCAGCCTTTTTCCTGGACCAGCGTCACGGCGCGGGAAAGGGCGTGCAGCCACAGCGCGCGGGTCCGGGGGTCCAGGCCGCAGACGCGGCCGGAACTGGTCTTGAGCTGGCTGTCGAGGATCTTCTGCTCCAGCGCGCGGTCCAGCGTCAGCACCCGCAGCACGTGCCGGTCGTCGGCGTACTGGTGGCAGATCTGCATGGCAAGGGCCTGCCGGGCCTTTTCGACAAGGAAGTCCGTACTCCGGGAAACCGGCGCGTAGTCCGCGACGGCCTCCAGGATGGAAACCGTGTTGCGGATGGAAACCCGCTCCCGCAAAAGCCCCTGGAACACCTTCTGAATGTCCCCCAGCGTCGCCGTTTTCTGGGTTTCCTCCACCACGGCGGAGTACTCCTTCTTAAGGGTGTCCAGAATCGCCTGTATTTCCTGGCGGCCCAGAATGTCCTGGGCGTGGCGCTTGATAATCTCGGTCAGGTGGGTGGCGATAATCGAGGGGGGGTCCACCACCGTATAGCCCGCCCGTTCGGCCTCGTCGCGCCGGTCCTCCCCCACCCAGACGCTGGGAAGGCCGAAGGCCGGGTCCAGGGTCTCTTCCCCCCGGATCTCCTCGGTCACCTGGCCGGACTTGATGCAGAGGTAGTAGCCGATGCGTATCTTCCCCCGGCCCACGTCCACCCCCTTGATCTTGAAGCAGTACTCCGAAGGCTCCAGCATGATGTTGTCGATGATCCTGATCTTGGGGATCACGAGCCCCAGTTCCAGGCCGGACTGGCGGCGCACCCCCTGGAGCCGCTCCAGCAGCTCCGCCCCCTTGTCCTTGTCCACCAGCGGGATAAGGCCGTAGCCCAGTTCCAGCGACAGGGCGTCCAGGGGCACCACGGGGGACATTTCCCCCTCGTCCCGGGGTTTCGCCTTTTCCTGGGACTTGGACATCATCTGGTCAAAGCTGGCCCGGCGCTGCTTGACGCGGCCGATGTGGTAGGCGTAGAAGCCCACCAGAACCGCCAGGGGGATAAGGACGTACCAGGGGAAGCCGGGGAGCAGGGCGAACAGGATCAGCACCCCCGCGGCCACCCAGTAGACTTTCGCGTCCCGTGAAAACTGGACGGCGACCTGTTCCCCCAGATCGCCGGGCGCCGCCGCCCGCGTAACCACAATACCCATAGCGGTGGAGACCAGCAGGGACGGAAGCTGGCTTAACAGGCCGTCGCCCACGGAAAAGGCGATGTAGTTGCTCAGGGCCTGGCTTACCGGCTCCGCGTGGATCAGCGTACCGATGATGATCCCCCCCAGAACGTTCACCACGGTGATGAAGATCCCGATTTTGACGTTGCCGGAGATAAATTTGCTGGCCCCGTCCATGGACCCGTAGAACGACAGTTCCAGATCCAGCTCCCGCTTGCGGGACTGGGCCTCCTCCTCCGTAATGCTGCCGGAGTTGAACTCGGCGTCGATGGACATCTGCTTCTGGGGCATGCCGTCCAACTGGAACCGGGCCGCCACTTCGGAAACCCGCGTGGCCCCCTTGGTGATCACCACCGCCTGGACCGCGATGATCACGATAAAGATGATAAAGCCCACCACCAGGCCCTCGGTCCCGCCGGAACCGACGACAAACGAGGAAAAGGCCCGGATCATCCGGCCGTTGAAACGGGCGCCCTGGGTAAGGATGAGCCGCGTGGAGGACACGTTGAGGGCCAGGCCGAACACCGTAACCACCAGCAGCACCGTGGGGAAGAGGTTAAAGTCCACCGCTTTGCGGGTGTACAGCACGATAAGGAGGACCAGCAGGGAGAGGATCAGGTTGAGGGCCATCAGCGCGTCCAGCAGCACCGTGGGCAGGGGGATCACGATCATCACGATGATGGTTATGACGGCCAGGGGGATGAGGAATTCCTGGACTCCGCCCAGGGGGTTCTTCCCGGCCCCGGAAACGTCAACAGCTTTAACTTGATCAGACATAGCTTATCACCTCCATTACGCGCGCATGGCCTCTTCCCTGCGGCGGCGCTCTTCGTTGATTCCCATGACCTTGCCCAGAATGGCGGCCACCACCTTGTAGTAGGCCAGGGGGATAAAGTCCCCGACTTCGGTTTCCGCGTAAAGGGCCCGCGCCAGGGGGCGGTTTTCCACCAGCGGCACCCCCTTGTCCCGCGCAATGCGGCGGATCAGCAGGGCCGCCTCGTCCTCCCCCCTCGCGGTAACCTGGGGGGCCCGCATGGGCGGGCGGTACTCCAGGGCCACCGCGAAGTGGGTCGGATTGGTGATCACCACGTCCGCTTTGGCGACGTTTGCCGCCATGTTCTGGCTCATCATCTGCCGCATCCGCGCGCGGATCCGGGACCGCACGTAGGGGTCCCCTTCGTACTGCCGCCGCTCTTCCTTTACCTCTTCCCGGCTCATCCGCAGATCTTCCAGGTGCCGCCAGCGCCGGAACATGTAGTCCGGCACGGACAGGACGAGCAGCAGCAGGGCGCTGATGATCAGCATCCGCAGCGCCAGGGAGGCGATGGCGCTGATCCCCGTCCACAGGCTGACGGATTCCAGGCTGATAAGCTTGTCCAGGTCCGCCCGGATCAGGAAAAACGCCACCGCGCCGATGATGGCCATCTTGAAGATCGACTTGAAAAAGTTGAACAGCCCTTCCACGGAAAAGAGGGTCCGCTGGAAGTACTGGCCGAAGCGGGGCAGCACCCTGGAAAAGTTGGGGACCAGGGGCTTGGTCGTAAAGATAAAACCCGTCTGCACAAGGTTGGACAGGATCCCCGCCAGCATGCCCACGCTTACGATGGGCAGGGCCAGGCGGGCAAAGTAGCGGAAAAAAAGCCCCGCCACCAGGCGGTCCCCCACGGGGTCCAGCTCCATGGAGCGCGTAAAGAAGAAGCGCAGCATCTCCACGCAGGTCCTGAGCATGGAAGGCCCCAGAAAGACCAGCGTCAGGGCCGGGAACAGCAGCACCAGGGCGCCGACCAGCTCCTGGCTTTTGGCGACCCGGCCTTCCTCCTCCCGCGCGCGGCGGATCTTTAATTCCGACGGCTCCTCGGTACGGCCTTCGTCCTCGGCGGCGAACCACTGCAGGTCGATGGCCAGGGCCCCGGCAAGGCCGCCGGGGGGGGGCAGGCGGCGGGACATCGCATCTCCCCGCATCGCCAGGCGGGGCATTAGGGGGGGGCTCACGGCAGAAGCTCCGCGACAGGCCCGCCCAGGCGGACCAGCAGGTCCTGGAAGGCGGCAAAGCCCCCGTCGATCACCCGGCTAAATGCCTCCGTCATGTAGGGCATGGAGGCAAAGATAAGGAGGAAGGCCACCGTGATGGAGATGGGGAAGCCTTCGGACAGGATGTTGATCTGGGGGGCGGCTTTGGAGATAAGCCCGGTAGCCAGGGAACTGAGGAACAGAGTCCCCAGTATCGGCATCGAAATGATAATGGCGTCAAAAAACAGCCGGGAAAGGCCGGCCAGGAGCATGCCCAGCGCCTCTTCGCGGCCCCGGGCCAGGGAAACCACGCTGACGGACTGGACGGAGCGCCAAAAACCCCCCAGAAAGAGTTCCGTAAAGCCCCCCGAAGCCAGGAACACCAGCATCGCCACCAGGTTCAGGTACTGGCCCATCAGGGGGTTTTCGATCTGGGACAGGGGGTCGAAGGTCTCCGAAGCCCCAAAGCCCATCTGCAGGGAAAAAAACTGGCCCGCCGTGGAAAAGGCGGAAAAGATGATCGTGATAAAAAACCCCGTGATCACGCCGATAAGCGCCTCCCCGGCAAGAAGCACGAAAAAGTACAGGCCCTGGGGGTTAAGCAGGGTACCGCTTAACAGCGGGTAAGCCTCCGCCTGGGGCAGAACCGCGAAGGCCGCCAGGCCCGCCAGGGCGATTTTTGCCGCATGGGGGACCGCGTCGGTGGAAAGACGCGGCGCGGTTTCAACCAGCGCCAGCGCCCGCGCCGCGATAAGCAGATAAGCCGGGAGCCAGCGGAGCATCTCGTTCAACAGATCTTCGGTAATCATCCCGCTAACCCGCCATAGAGGGGATCATCCTGAACAACTGGACCGTGTAATCCCGCAGGTGGGAAAACATCCAGCCGCCCAACAGCATCAGCACCACGAGGATGGCGAGGACCTTGGGCACAAAGGTAAGAGTCTGCTCCTGGATCGACGTGGTCGCCTGGAGGATGGCCACCAGAAGCCCCACGACAAGCGCGAAAAACAGCATGGGCGCCGCCAGGATCAGCACCTCCAACACCCCGCCCCGCAGCAACGCGGTAATCTCGCCTATGCTCATCCCCGGCCCCTACACCGCAAACGAGCGGATCAGTTGATCCGTCAGCAGCCCCCAGCCATCCACCAGGATGAAGAGGATAAGCTTGAAGGGCATGGATATCATCACCGGGGGAAGCATGATCATACCCATGGACATAAGGGCGCTGGCCACCACCATGTCGAGGATGATAAACGGGATATAGAGCAGAATCCCTATTTTGAACGCCACGGTCAGCTCGTTCAGAATAAAGGCCGGAATCAGCACGTAGGTCGGCACGTCCGCCAGCGTTTCCGGCTGGTCCAGGCCCCGCATAGACATAAAAAGCCGGATATTGTCCGGATTCGCGGCCATCTGGCGGTACATAAAGAGCCGCAGCGGGGCTTCCGCCTCCCGGTAGGCCTCCTGCACCGAGATTTCCCCGCGGGACAGGGGCTGTACCGAGTTGGTGTAGATAGTCTGGAAGGGGGACCACATAATAAAGACCGTCATAAACAGCGCTATTCCCAGCAGCACCTGGTTGGGGGGCACCTGCTGAAGCGAAAGCGCCCGCTTGATAAAGTCCAGCACGATGGAGATTCTGAGGAAGCTGGTCATCAGGATGATGATGCTGGGGGCCAGGGAGAGGACCGTCAGGAGCAGGAGGAGCTGCAGGGAAAAGGCCACCTCCTGCCCGCTCTGGGGATTCCGCACCGAAAGATCGATAAACGGGATCACCGGCGCGGCAGGCGCGGGGGGCATATCCATCGTCCCCTGGGTGGAAAGGTTCGGGAACGGGACCCCGCTTTCCT
>JAISMQ010000029.1 GCA_031276685.1 Treponema sp.
GTTCCGAAGCCGCCATCCGCCTTGGCAAGCCGCCTGAATGGGGGGAAACCTACACCCTCATCGTCAGGAAGGGAATCAGCGCGGTACGGGGCGGAAAAACTGCGGAGGACCTGGCCTACGCCCTTGTCTTCGACGCGCCCGAATCCAGGCCGCCGCGATTTCTGCGGGGCTTTTTCCAGGACACCGCGCAGGTCCTGTCCCAGGATACGGATTTTGGCTGCATCAGCCTTGCCGCCGAGAAATTCCCGTCCACCGACCCGGCGACAACGAAACCGGCGGAGCTGTGCCTTGTCTTCGCGATCTCGGGGGCGGCCTCCTCCATCACGCCGTCCTCCGCGATGGCGGCCTTCGCCATAAGCCCTTCCAACGGCTGCGCCCGTTTTTCGATAAAGACACTGAAGGTTCTGGACGAGGCCGGCTACCGCGCAGACACGTTCAACGATCCTTCCCTGGCGGCGGAGGCGGGGGAAAAACTCTATGCCCTGGTCTACGGCCTGGAAGTTGAAAACACCAAAGACCCGGGGCTGGTTGTTTTTTCGATCGCCCCCTCCATCGAAGATTCCCTGGGGAACACGCTGGGGAAGGGCGTAACGATCACCTGGAACAAGCAGCAATGATCAAGAACCTTATCGCCTTTTCCGCCCGCCACCCCGTTTCGGTACTCTCCGCCCTGGCGGGCCTGGCCCGTCTGGGGCTGGCAAGCGCCTTCGCCATCCCCCTGGATTTTCTCCCCCTTATGGAGGAGCGGGTTCTTATCGTCAGTACCGAATACCCCGCCGTCAGCGCGGAGGAGATGCGGAACATGGTGGCGATTCCCCTGGAAGACGCATTTGCCAGCCTGGGGGGGCTTAAATCCCTGTCGTCGGTAAGCCGCGAAGGGCTCTCCCTGCTGCGGATCGAACTCCACTGGGGGACCGATACGGACCTTGCGCTGGCGGAGTGCCGGGAGATCATCGACATCGCGTATGAAGGGCTCCCCTCCCTGTGTTCCAAGCCAAAGGTAAGCCGGGAAAGCGGGGGCGGCGGTGACACCGTCACGATCATCCTTGTCCCCCTGGACGGGGATCTGCGAAACGCCCGGCGCGCCGCGCAGACCGACATCAAGCCCAGGCTGCAACGCCTAAGCGGGGCGGCCCTGGTTACGGTTTCCGGCGGGGAGGAGGAGGAGATACACGTCAGTTTCCAAAAGCAGGGCCTTGAATCGCGGAACATGGATCTTTCCACGGCGGCGCAGATCATCGCCGCCGCCAACTTTGAGTACCCCGGCGGAACCATCACGGAGGGGGACAGGGAGTACACGGTAAAGACATCGGGGCTGTACCAAAGCCTGGACGAAATCAGGGAAACGCCGCTTGCCTGGGACCAGGGGGGGCTGCTGCGGGTGGGGGACATCGCGGAGGTTTCGCGGGAGACCGGGAGGCAGGACACCTTCTTCCTGTACCGCTCGGCGGAGGCGGGGATCCCCCGGATCACGGACTGCATCCGCATCGGGGTGCGGAAGCGGCAGGACGCCGCGCCGCTTCCCCTTTCCCTGCGCGTGCGGAAGGAGCTTGAAACGCTGCGGGCCCTGTACGGCGGCTACCGTTTTGAAATTGCCGAGGACATGTCGGACCAGATCGTAGAATCACTGCGGTCCCTGCTCTTTTCCGCCCTGGCCGCCGTCCTGTCCGCCGCAGTGGTGGTGTACCTCTTTTTGAAATCGGTAAAGCTCTCCCTGGTTATCACCGGGATCATCCCCCTTTCCGCCCTGTTTTCGGTACTAAGCCTGGGAATGGCGGGACGGTCCCTCAACCTTATGTCCCTGTCGGGCCTTGCCATCGGCATCGGCATGGTGATCGACGCCGGGACGGTGGCCATCGAACAGATTGACGGCGAAATCAGGAACGCGGCGAAGTCCGGCGGGGCCGGCGATCCCTGGCCCGGCCCGGTGATACGGGGGGTAAGCGCCGTGGCCCTGTCCTCCGGGGCCTCCGCGCTGAGTACGGTCATTGTCTTTATCCCCGTGTTCTTTATCCCCGGACTTCTTGGGGAACTCTTCGGCGACATGGCCCTGGCGGTGATCTCGTCCATTTTGTTTTCCTGCATCCTCTCCTTTACCTACATCCCCGCCCTGGCCAGCCTGTTAAAACCGGCGGGGGGCAAAACATCCGGCCGCCTGAGCGCCTCCCTTGAAACGCGCTACCGGGGGATCCTCCGCTTCCTGTTTAGAAAGCCCCGCTACAGCCTTATCCCCCTGGGGGCCTGCCTCGCCGTCGGGGCCCTGTCCCTGGGCCTTTCCGAATTCACGCTGCTGCCGGAACTGCCCTCCCCTTCCCTGTCCTGGGAACTGAGATTCGCGGCCGGCAGCTCCCTGGAAAAAATGCGCCGCGCCGCCCTGGAACTAAGCCGGGGCCTTGAGGGGATCGCGGAGATCCGGGCGCTGGAGATCAGCGCCGGGCTGGACCGCGAAGATTACCCCCGCCTGGCCGATCCGGGGGAGATCGCCGAAAAGCTCGTGTTCACCGGACACCTGCGGGGCAAGGCGGAACAGGCGCGGGCCGCCGTCGCGGAACACTTCGCCGGAACCCCCTACGATCCGGTGTTCCTCAGAGGCCGGGACCTGCTGGCGATGACCCTCGACATCGGGGGGACGGAGATCCTTGTCCGCTCGGACGATCCCGAAGGCGCCAGGGCGCGGGCGGAGGCGGTACTCCGGGCCTTGCCCCGGGCTTTGCCCCAGGCGCTACCCCCCGCTGACCAGGCAGGGCTGGACTACCTGCCCCACGTAATCCAAACCAGCCCCGCCCTTATCCCCGACCGCCTGGCCCTGGCCCGTTTTTCCCTAAGCGCGCAGTTCCTCGCCCAGACCGCCCGCGATGTCCTTGAGGGGATACGCGGGACCTACTACGAGGGGGGCAAGGAGATCCCCCTGGTAGTAAAACTGCGGGACGGGGATCTCCGATCCCCGGAAAACCTGGGGGACACCATGGTGAGCCTTGAAAGCGGCGCCATCCCCCTCAGGCTTCTGGGCAGCATGGGGGAGGAGGAGAGGGAAACCGTGCTGTACCGCCACAACCGCCGCGACGCGAAGATCTTCACATTCCCGCTGCCTGAGGAACTGGAGCGGGAATTCGCCCTGGTGTCGCCCAAGGCGGAGGAAACCGGGGAGATGATCCGCCTTTCCTTCCTGCTGCTGGCCATTACCCTCTGCCTGCTGTACCTTTCCATGGGCGCGCAGTTCGAGTCGTTCCTGATCCCGCTGATCCTGCTCCTCGCCATCCCCCCTTCGTTTGCCGGGGCCTTCTTCCTGCTCCTCGCCAGTTCCGTCAAACCCGATATCAACAGCATGATCGCCCTGGTGATCCTCTTCGGCATCTCCATCAACAATTCCATTCTCCTGTACGAATCGTGCATCGGCCTGGACCGGGGTGGCATTGCCCGGGGGCGGCGCGTGGCGGGGATCGTCAGGAACTGCGCGAAAAAACTGCGGGCCATCATGATCACCAACATCACGACCATCGCGGCCCTGATCCCCTTCGCCTTCGATCCGCTGGGGGCCAACTCCCAGGTTTCGCTGTCCATCGCCCTGATCGGGGGCCTTGTCTTTTCCCTGGCGCTGGTGCTTCCGGTTTTCCCCCTCTGCATCGGCGCGAAAAGGGGAGGCTGAGACCAGGATGGCGCAAGGTACCGCACAGCCAACGGCACAGCCAATGGCGAAACCAACAGCCCGGGTCTTCGTCTTTATCATCATCAACGTCCTCTGCGCCTTTTGCATCCGCGACGGCGGCATGGTCCAGGCCCGGCCCGAATCCTACTACGTGTACCGGATCCGCTTTGAGTACTTCGGCATGGACGCCCCCGGCATGGAACGGCTTATCGCCGCGCCACTGGAAGAACGAATCTCCGCGCTGGGCAGCATCGCGGAGATACGGACCGTGTGCGAATACGCCCTGGCGGAAACAACGGTGTTCTTTAACCGGGAGTCCGCGCGCGGCCTGGGCGGGCTGCTGGAAACGGGGGAGCCGGGGAAAAAGAAGATCTACCTGGCCCTGCGGGACACGGTGGACTCCCTGTACCGCGAACTTCCCCAGGCGGTACAGAGGCCGCGGATCTACGAATCGTCGGGCGGGCGGCGCCCGTTTTTCAGCGCCGCAGTCCAGGCGGGACGGGGCGGGGACCTGAACCAGATACGGGGCTATCTGGAACACAGCCTCAAGAAGGAACTGGAGAACCTTGAGGGCGTCGGCGAAGTTACGGTAAGCGGGGGAACGAACACCGAAGTTCATATCGAGTTTGATCCCGAGCGGGGGGCGCAGACCGGCCTTGACCCGGCGGCCCTGGGCGACATTGTGCGGGACGCCAACGTGCTAAGCCCCGGCGCTCTGTACCACGGGGCGGAGGCCGACATCCCCCTCCACATCAAAACCAGAATCGGCAGCCTGGACGAGATCAAGCGGATCCCCGTCAAGGCGGGCGATCAGATCAGCACCCTGGAGTACTTCGCGGACATCGGCTTTGCCCCCCGCGAACAGCGGGAGATATTCACGCTGAATGGGGAAGAATGTGTGGGAATTTCGATCATGGCCGTTCCGGGGGCAAACCTTATGGCCCTGTCCCGGCAGTGCAACGAAATCCTCAACGGCGCGAAGCTGCCCGGTTCCACAGGGCTGCCCGGTTCCACAGGGCTGCCCGGTTTCACAGGGCTGCCCGGTTCCACGGAACCGCCCGGTTGGCAGGTACTCCGGGACGAAGGCGCGGTAATGGCGGAGATGATCCGCGGCATGATCGCCGCCCTGATCCAGAGCTTTATCGCCGTAATGGTCATCATCCCCTTTTTTTTCAGGGAGCCGCGGGCGATCCTGATCATCATCCTCTTCCTTCCGGTCAACGTCCTCTGGTCATTAGCGTTACTGCGCGTCCTGGGCTTCGGCGCCGATCAGTACCTGCTTTCGGGCATCTCCATTTCCCTGGGCCTGGTCATCGACCCGCTGCTCGTAATCGCCTGCAAGGACGGCAGAGTGGCGGCCCTGTCCAAGGGCATTACCGCCTCGGCCTTTACCACCCTCCTCGTGATCGTCCCCCTCTGTTTCCTGGACAGCATCGTCCCCGGCATCAGGAGTACGGCCCTGGCGATCATCGCAATGGTAGGCAACTCCATGATCCTGGGCCTGGTTTTTTTCCCCGGTTTCCTGCGCCCCCCCGGTACGGCCAAAACGGTAAGGGGCCGGCTGTCCCTGTTCCGCCGCTTCCGCGAAGCCTGGATACGGCTGGGCTACTTCTCAAGTTTCTGCGCCCTGTTCCGCCGCCGGATCACCCTTGCCCTGTACTTCTCCCTTTCGCTGCTGGCCTTCTTCCTCTTTTTTAACTCCGGCAAGGACCTTAACCTGGAATTCCGTCTCCCCCTGCTCTACGCCTCCGTTGAATTCGAAAACGGCAAAACCAACGCCGCAGTACACCGCGATCTGGAAGACTTTGGCCGGGCGCTGCGGGACATCGAAGGGCTGCGTTTCGCGGGGCTGGAATGCCGGGACGGGACCGGGGAATTCGAAATAGGCTTTGACGAGGATCTGATCTCCAGGAAGGAACTGGCCGGGAGGATCTCCGGCCTGGCCCCCCTGGCCGGCGAGGGCTTCCTCTACGTCCCCGACGCCGGGGCCGGTTTCCGGTCCGGCCTCTACGAAGTGGAAGTTACCGCCCTCAGCGCCGATGCCGAAGCCAGCCGGGATCTGGCGAAAGAGGGGGCGGCGGCCGCGGGGAAACTGCCGGGAGTCGTGCAGACTGTACTTAACTTTAAGGAACCGGCGGCCCTTATCGCCATCAGGCCCGACCGGGACGCCCTTGCCCGGTCCGGCCTTTCGACCTGGGAACTGGGCTCCTCGCTGCACTGGCTCCTCTACGGCCCGGTCATCGGCAAGTGGCTGCGCGGGGACTGGGAAACGGATATCCGCGTCATGGGGAAGAACCTGGCGCAAGACGGCCGGGCTCGGATCGGGAACCTGGCCCTCCCCTCCCCTTCGGGCCCTCTTAGGCTGGAGAATTCCGGCGTCCTGGACGAGATACCGGGATCGGGCGCCATCTACCGCCGCGACGGGAGGCGAGTGAGCTACTTCACGGTCCACATAGCCGCCGGAAGCGCCGGGGAAGCCGCGGGACTGTTAAAGAAAAACCTTGACGGGGAACGGGAAGCGGGATCGGGCTTCCTCCTTTCCCGCGAATTCGAACTGCTGGACGAGCGCTACTTCCTGGTCTTCCTTGTCTTCATGGGGAGCTTCGCCGGCGTCTTCCTGGTTCTGCTGGGGATGACGGAAAAATGGACAAGCGCGCTGCGGATCAGCTCCCTTATCCCCGTGTCCTGCGCCCTCCCCCTGCTGGTGAAGGCCCTCTGCCGGGCGCCCCTGGAAATGGGGGACGCGGTGGCCCTGGTCGTCATCACGGGGCTTTCGGTCAACAACGGCGTCTTCATAGAGGAATCCCGCTTTTCCGCGATCCGCTTCAAGATCCGGGACAAGGTGATCCCCATTCTGGCCACCTCCCTTACGGGAATCACCGGGGCCGTACCCCTGGCCCTGCTGGGAGGGGAAGGCTTTTCGGCGGCCCTGTCCCGCAGCATCCTCTGGGGCCTGGCCGGCTCCCTGTTTGCCTCGCTGTTCCTGTTTCCCGCCCTCTACCCGGCCGTACAGAACCGGCGTATATAACGGCCCATGTATATGCGCTGGCCCTGCGGTTTGTTGCGCGGGGACGCGACAAACTGCTAGTATTACAAGAGGAGGCTCTATGCTTATCGACCCGTCAACAGCCGCGCTTATCGAGATAGACGTACAGAACGATTTTTGCCCGGCCTACACACGTCCCTCCGGGGAAAAATTCCCCCCCGGCGCACTGGCGGTGGACAGGGGGGACGAGGTTATCGAAGCGCTGAACCTCCTCGCCGCGACTTTTGCCGCTGCCGGGGCAAAAGTCGTGGCTACCGCCGATTGGCACCCCTCCGGGCACGTTTCCTTCGCCAGCGCCCACCCCGGAAAAAAGCCGGGGGAAACTGCGGAAGTCCCCGGAACGGGCCCCCAGGCCCTGTGGCCGGACCACTGCGTCCAGGGGACTTCAGGCGCGGCCTTCCACGAAAGGCTCGACCTCCGGCCCGTCAGCCTTATCATCCGCAAGGGCTTCAGGCGATCCCTCGATTCCTATTCGGCTTTTTTTGAAAACGACCGCCGCAGCCCCACGGGGCTGGAAGGCTATCTGAAGTCCCTGGGCATCGGCACGGTCCTGCTGGGGGGGCTTGCCACCGATTACTGCGTCCTCTACAGCGCGCTGGACGCGGCGGCCCTCGGCTTTACCACCCTGGTCCTGAGCGACGCGGTACGGGGGGTCGGCTTTCCCGCCGGGTCCGTCGAGGCCGCCCTGGACAACATGAAAAGCGCCGGAATACGCCTCTGCCCTTCGTCCGGCGTCACGCTGGGGGTTTGAATGTTGCCCCTAACCGTTTTCACAACCACGCGGCCACGCGGGGCCGCCTTATGAACGGTACGCCGCAGGGCAGTTCCGCCCTGTTTACGGATTTTTATTCGCTTACGATGGCCCACGGCTACTGGAAGCAGAAGATCGACTACCGGGCGGTCTTCGAGATGTTCTTCCGCCGGCAGCCCTTCGGATCGGGCTTCGCGATCTTCGCGGGCCTGGAGGATCTGCTGGACAGCGTGGAATCCTTCCGCTATTCGGAAGAGGACATCGCCTATTTGCGAAGCCTTAAAACCTTTGACGATAACTTCCTGGACTACCTGTCGCGGTTCCGTTTTACCGGATCCATCTGGGCGGCGGACGAAGGTTCCGTGATCTTCCCCCACGAACCCCTGATCCGGGTGGACAGCAGCCTTATCGAATCTCAGATCCTGGAGGGGATGCTCCTCAACACGGTGAATTTCCAGAGCCTTATCGCCACCAAAACCGCGCGGGTCTACCTTGCCAGCGGCAGGGGATCCATCATGGAATTCGGGCTGCGCCGCGCCCAGGGGCCGGACGGGGCCATGTCCGCCTCCCGCGCAGCCTTTATCGGCGGGGCAAGCGGGACCAGCAACACCCTGGCGGGGAAGGTCTACGGCATGCCCGCCCTGGGGACCATGGCCCATTCATGGATCATGAGTTTCCCCAGCGAAGAAGACGCCTTCAGGGCCTACGCCGAAATATACCCGGAACGCGCCGTTTTTCTTATCGACACCTACGACACGCTGAAAAGCGGGACCCCCAACGCCATCAAGGTGGGGCGGGAGCTGGCCGCGCAGGGCTACAACTTCGGGGTGCGCCTCGATTCCGGGGACATCCACTACCTTTCCGTGGAAGTGCGGAAGATGCTGGACCAGGCGGGCTTCCCCCAGGCCACCATCACGGTTTCCAACGATCTGGACGAGCATATCATCCACACGCTGCGGGAGGCGGGGGCCCCCGTCAACTTCTGGGGGGTGGGCACCCAGATGGTAACCGGCGGTACGGAGGCGGCCTTTACCGGGGTGTACAAGCTTGCCGCCCGCGAGGACGGGGCGGGAAAGCTGATCCCGGCGATAAAGTTTTCCGACAATCCCGAAAAAACCACCAACCCGGGGATCAAGCAGGTCTGGCGGATCAAGGATCCCCAGGGCATGGCCGTGGCGGACGTACTTACCCTGGTGGACGATCAGGGCGAGGAGATCCTCGAAAAGAAAAACCGCTACGCCTTCTGGCACCCCTCCGCCGATTACCGCCACTTCTACCACGAAATTTCCGGAAGCGCGGAACGGCTCCTCAAACCCCGTATGGAACAGGGCAGGATCCTGGCACGGACCTCCCTTGCAGAGATCCGGGAACGGGTGAACCGGGACCTCGATTCCCTGGACCCAAGCTACAAGCGGCTCCTCAATCCCCACGTCTACAAGGTTTCGATCACCGGGCGGCTTAGGGATCTGAAGTTAAAACTTATACAGGACTACCTGGGGGATCTGTGATGGAAACTATCAAACTTCGCTTTATTACGGCGTCCGGCGGGCCGGGGAAAGAGTCGGAATACCCCTGCGGAATCCGCGCCGACTCCCTTATTGCCGAATTCGGCGCGGCCGGGGAGATCGCCGCCGTCAAGGTAAACAACGAGATCCTCCCCCTTTCGCAGGAAATTACGATCAACGCCGTCCTGGAGCCGGTCCCCCTGCTGGGACACGAGGGCATGATGATCTACCGCCGCTCCCAGTCCTTCCTCCTGGCCATGAGCGCCAAAAGGATCTTCCCCAAAGAGAACCTCTACATCGGCCATTCCCTGGGGAACAGCTACTACTACACCTTTGTCTCGGCCCAGCAGGGCCGGAACTTTAAGGACACGGACCTGGAGGAACTCAAGCGGGACATGCTGGCGCTGGTGGCGGAGGACCTGCCGGTTGAAAAAAAACGCATGGCCTACGGGGAAGCTCTGGAACTCTTCAGGTCCAAGGGCCAGGACGACACCGCCCTGCTCCTGGAACAGCGGAACGAAAGCACCGTCGCGGTAAACACATGCGGCGCCTTTACGGACATCTTTGTGGAACCCCTGGTGAACCGCACGGGCCTTCTCTCCGCCTTCGATCTGGCGCCTTACAACGACGGCTTTTTGCTGCGCTTCCCCGCGATCGGCAAGGGCAAGAACCTGGAACCTTTCGCCGACGAACCGCTGATCTTTTCGGTCTACGGGGAGTACAAAAAATGGGGCCGGATCGTGGGGGTCCGATCGGTAGGGGAGTTGAACCGCCTGGTTTCCCGGCGGAATATCCGGGACTACATCCGCATCGCCGAGGCGTTCCAGGCCCGGAAGCTGGCGGAAATTGCGGAGAAGATCTACGGGGAAAAGGAAAAGGTGCGGGCGGTCTTTATCGCCGGCCCTTCAAGCTCCGGCAAAACCACCACCGCGAAACGGCTTTCCATCGAGCTCATGGTCATGGGGATAAAACCTGTCGCCATAAGCCTGGACGATTACTACCGGGAAAACGACGACATCCCTCTGGACGACGAGGGCAAGCGCGATTTTGAGCGCCTTGAAGCGCTGGACATCCCCTACCTCAACTCCCAGCTTTTGGAACTGTTTGACGGGAAGGAAGTAACGCTGCCCGTGTTTGACTTCAAAAACGGCAGGCGTAAAGAGGGGGAAGGCCGGACGGTCCGCATGGAAAAGCGGCGGACCATGCTGATCATCGAGGGCCTCCACGGCCTCAACGACGCCCTTACCCCCCAGGTGGATTCCTCCCTTAAATTCAAACTCTACGTCTCCGCCCTTACCCAGCTTAACCTGGACGACCACAACCGTATCCCCACCAGCGACAACCGCCTCCTGCGCCGCCTGGTCCGGGACCACCAGTTCCGGGGCAAGGACGCCGCCTGGACCATCGACATGTGGGCCAGCGTGCAGCGCGGCGAACGGCGGCACATCTTCCCCTTCCAAAACAGCGCCGACGCGGCCTTCAACTCCGCGCTGGACTACGAACTGTCGGTCCTCAAGTACCACGCGGACAGCCTGCTCCGGGCGGTCAAGCCGGGCCAGCCGGAATACGCGGAGGCGGTACGGCTCCTCTCGTTCCTGGAAAACTTCGCCCCCATCCCGCCCCAGTACGTGCCCGGCCAGAGCATCCTTAGGGAGTTTATCGGGGATTCGGAGTTCAAGTACTAGCAGCCTGCGGGGGCTGG
>JAISMQ010000080.1 GCA_031276685.1 Treponema sp.
ATCCCGGCGGGGTTTCCCGTATAGTCCCGCTTTACAAAAAAAACAATTATGCCGCAGAACAGCGCGCCCGTGCGCGTATACACCGTGAAATACGGGCGTATGCCCGTGTAAATATTTATTTTTCATGGAGGATAACATGAAACGTTTCTGTGTTTTGGCAGTGTTACTGACGCTGGGTTTCTCTCTTGTTTTTGCCGGGGGGCGGCAGGCAAGCGGCGGAAGCAGCGCCAAAGCGGCCGTGCCGGCGCCCGGCCCCCTTGGCAAATACGATCCGCCCCTGACGGTGTACTGGGCGAAAAGCACCAGCTCGTCGGACCGCTACGATGAAGGCTACAGTATTGATTACAACGAATGGACCATTGAATATCTGGAACAGGTGGGCGTTGACATCAAATACAGTTGGACTGTTGACGGCAGCCAGTACGACCAGAAGATGGCCGCCAGCATCGCTACCGGCGACCTGCCCGATATGTTCCAGGTTAACCAGGAACAGTTTGACATGCTGCTCAGGAGCGGCCTTATCTGGGATCTGACCGACGCCTACAACCAGTACGGCAGCGAGCTCATGAAGACCGCCCTGCAAAGCGATCCGTCCCAGACCGCCATGGCCCAGGTAAACGGCCGGCTCATGGGTTTTCCCCAACTGGGGCATACTCTTGACTCCAAAGTCATCTGGGTCCGCCAGGACTGGCTAAAAAAGCTGAACCTGCCCAATCCGACAACGCTTGAGAACGTCCGCCGTATCGCCGAAGCCTTTGCCACGAAGGACCCGGACGGCAACGGCCAGAACGATACCTACGGCGCGCTCATGGGCCCCGGCGGAATCTGGAGCGGTCTGGGCGCCGCAGGCTTCCTGTCCGCGTACCACGCCTATCATGAAGGCTGGCTTAAAGACAGCTCCGGCAGCCTGGTCTACGCCGGTATCCAGCCGCAGGTAAAAACGGCCCTGGCCGCCCTTAACGAATGGTATGCCAAGGGGCTTATCCCCCGGGACTGGGTGAACATGAGCTACGATGAAGGGGTCTCCGCCATCGTTTCGGGCAAGGCCGGTTTAATGTGGGGTCCTTTCTATCTGCCTACACATATTGTCCAATTTGTGGCCATGCAGCCCGGAGGGGAACTGGCGGCCTATCCCTGGCCGTCCGCCGATTCCGTCCCCGCCAAAGTAATGACCAACAACGCGGTGAGAAATTACTACGTGGTAAACAAAAAGTTCCCCAACCCCGAGGCCCTGATCAAGCTCCTCAATTACATGTTCGAGTTCAATTACGGGAGCGGCGGTAACAGGGCGGCGAGGCCGTACTTGCAGGTTTCAGTCTCCCAGGGAATTGAAAACTGGCTGCATGCCGTAACTCCCTATGCGACGCTGCCCAACAAGAATCATGCGTTCCATCTCCAGTACAAGGAAGTTATGAAAACGGGGGACACCAGCATACTCAACGTAGAAGCCCTGGATACCTGGAAGCACGTTAAAGCATGGTACGACGGGGATAATTCCGACCCCTGGCACTGGGCTTTCGCGGTCATTTTTGGAACCCACGCCACCGCGTCCCATAGCGCTATCGAGGAGTACACCAAAAACGACCTCATACTTATGAACGCCTTTTCGGGGCTTCCGACAGCGGCCATGAAAACCTATCAAAGCTCCCTGGACAGCCTGCGGGACGAGATCTTCACGCGCATCATCATCGGGGAGCTGCCTCTCAGCGCCTTCGATACCTTCGTGGCCGACTGGAAACGCCAGGGCGGCGATGACATCACGAGGGAGGTAAACGCCTGGTACAAGGAGAGGAAGTAATGAAAGAGCGGGCCGGCCTAAGACAGAAATACAATACCGGGACCTTGCAGATAATGCTGCTCCCCGCGGTTGTCCTGATCTTCATCTACAGCTACGTCCCCATGTTCGGCCTCCTTATGGCCTTTCAGGATTACCTTCCCGCTCTGGGGGTCTTCCGTTCTCCCTGGGTCGGCCTGCAAAATTTCAAAATACTGTTCTCCATGCTCGAATTTATCCGGGGCCTGCGCAACACCGTGTTTATCGCGGGCTGCAAAATCGTGCTGGGCATCGTCGTGCCGGTGGTATTCGCCCTGCTGCTCAACGAGGTACGGAACCGGCTGGTGCAGCGGGGCATACAGACCCTGATTTACCTGCCCCACTTTATCTCGTGGATCCTCTTCGCGGGGATCCTGCGGGACATGCTGTCGCCTTCCACGGGTATCGTCAACGCCGCGCTGGCCAGGCTCGGTTCGGAGCCGGTTTTTTTCCTGGGCTCCAACGCGACCTTCCCCTGGGTGATTATCTTTTCGGACATCTGGAAGGAGTTCGGCTACGGGACCATTATCTACCTGGCGGCCCTTACCGGCATCGATCCCACGCTGTACGAAGTGGCCTACGTGGACGGCGCGAACCGCTGGAAACAACTGCTGCACATCACCCTGCCGGGCATTACGCCCATCATCGTGCTTATGACCACCCTGAGCGTGGGGAACATCTTTAACGCGGGCTTCGATCAGATCTTCAACCTTTACGCGCCGGTGGTCTACGAAACCGGGGATATTCTGGACACCCTGCTGTACCGGATGGGGCTGATCAACATGCGGTTCAGCATATCCGCCGCGGCGGGGATGATGAAATCGGTAGTATCGCTGGTGCTGATTTTACTGTCCTACCGGATCGCCTATAAAACTACCGGCTACCGCGTGCTGTAAACCGGCAAGGAGGAACCATGCGTTACAGAAAGACGGCCCTGGGCATTACCGTTGATATTATCATCCACCTTGTGCTGGTACTGGCGGCGGCAAGCTGCCTGTTCCCGCTTATCCATATTCTCGCGGTGTCGTTCAGTTCGCCGGGGCCCGCGATGGCTGGGCAGGTGGGCCTGTGGCCCAAACAGGTGACGGTCGACGCCTACAAGTACATAGCCACCCGGGTAGAATTCTGGCGCGCCATGGGCGTTACCCTTAGACGGGTGGGTCTGGGGCTTGTCATCAATTCGATACTGACCGTGCTTTGCGCGTACCCCCTTTCGAAAAACGCGCGCCGTTTTCCCCAGCGGAAGTTCTACGTGGCGTTTTTCCTCTGGGCCATGCTGTTTTCGGGGGGCCTTATCCCCACCTACATGACGGTGTACAAAACCGGGATCATGGGGACCATCTGGGCGCTGGTGCTGCCCGGCGCGGTGCCCCTGTTCAACGTGATAGTGCTGCTCAACTTTTTCCGGGATATTCCCGACGAGATCGAGGAGGCGGCCATCATTGACGGGGCGAACCACTGGACGGTGCTGTTCCGTATCTACCTGCCCCTGTCCACGGCGGCCCTGGCGACGGTTACGCTGTTTACGGTTCTGGGCCACTGGAACTCGTGGTTCGACGGTATTATCTACAACAACCGCGCCGAAGGGTACCCCCTGCAGAGCTATATGCAGACGGTCCTGGTAGCCATGGATTTTACCCGGCTCAATTTTAATGAGATTCTGCATATGGCCCAGGTTTCCGACCGGACGATTAAGGCGTCCCAGGTATTTCTGGGCTGCCTTCCGATCCTGCTGGTCTATCCCTTTCTCCAGCGTTACTTTACCAAGGGCCTTGTCCTGGGTAGTGTGAAAGGGTAAGGAGCAAATCATGAACAGTTCTATTAAACCCGGCAAACCCTGGCTTGACACCGCGGGCAACCGGATTCAGGCCCACGGGGCCAGCATCTTTTTTGAAAACGATACCTTCTACTGGTACGGCGAAAACAAGGAACGGTCCCTGCCCGGAAGCGGCGTCTGGCATTGGGGGGTGCGGGCCTATTCGTCGAAGGACCTCTACAACTGGAAGGACGAAGGGCTGCTTATCCCGCCTGAGGAGAACGACCGGAACAACCCCCTCCATCCTTCCCAGTGTATGGACCGCCCCCACATACTGTACAACGACCGTACCGGAAAGTACGTGCTCTGGATGAAGATCATGGGCAAGCGGGACGCGGATTACTATGTCCAGTATATGATCATAGCCCTGGCGGACAGGTTTCTGGGGCCCTACACCGTTACCAAAATTTTGCATCCGCTGGGGATGAACTCCGGCGACTTTGAACTGGTGCAAAACGAAAGCGATCACAAGGCGTATATCTATTTTGACCGGGTCCATACGGAACTGATCTGCGCGGACCTTACCGACGATTACACCGGCGTAACCGGGTACTATTCCTCCCATTTCCCCCGGGGCTTCCCCCCCTACGTGCGGGAAGCGCCGGCCATTTTCCGCCGCAGGGGGAAGCTCTACCTTATCACGTCCGGTACTACCGGCTATTTCCCCAACCCGTCGGAAGTGGCCGTCGCGGACCTCTACCACGGCCCCTGGACCCTGCTGGGGGACCCCCACGAGGGCGATCCAAGCCGTACCAGTTTTTGTTCGCAGATAAGCTCCGTGTTCAAGCATCCCCATAAAAAGGACCTTTACATCGCGCTGGCCGATCGCTGGCTGGTAGACCTTCCCGAAACCATGCCCGACATGGAGGCGGTTTTTGAAGGGACGTACAACCCCGAAAAGGAGCCGGTTCTTTCCTGGGAAGCCATGAACGCCCTGTCGGCGCAGAACACCTCTATCGCCGATTACGTGTGGCTGCCCATAGAATTTACCGCTTCCGGCAAGCCGCTTATCCGCTGGCGGGACGAGTGGCGGGTAGAGGATTTTTAACGGGCGGGCAATGCGTACCGCCAAGGCCAAAAACCCTGGGCCGCTGCGCGCCTGCAGGGCGGGCCTACAGGGCGGGCCTACAGGGTTTCCCGCAGCAGGGAAAGAAAATCGGCCCGGCTTATCTCCCGGCCCCCCAGGCTGCGGAGGTGTTCGGTGGGGATCTGGCAGTCGATAAAGCGGACCCCGTCGCCGAAGAGCCAGCGGGCCAGGCTTAGAAAGGCCGCCTTGGATGCGTTGGGGCGGCGGGCGAACATGGACTCCCCAAAGAAGGCGTTCCCCAGCCTGACGCCGTAGCAGCCCCCGGCCAGTTCCCCGTCC
>JAISMQ010000133.1 GCA_031276685.1 Treponema sp.
ATACAGAATCGGCCGGTTTTAACGTGCCCATGATTTTTGGGAACCAGCTTTCCAAATATTCTAAATATGCATCGTCATTTGTCTTTGAAAATTTAAATCCATGAAAGTTTTTATTATCAGTAAAAAAAATCTTTTCCTTTAGGGAAATTTGTTCAGTTTCAGAAATTACCAATGTTCTATTTCTGGGAGCCCTTTTTTTCTCCATAAAATCCTCAAATTGCAAATTCCATTGTACTATGCCACATTTCTTGACCTTTGTCAAGAAATGTGGCATGGGCATTGCCTGCCGGCATAGCGGCCACAAACTGCGGCCTGCGGCGCTTCAGCGGCCCCGTTTCAGGGCCCCGGCGATGTTGTAGCAGTAGTCCCCCACCTTTTCTATGCGGCGTACCACATCGATAAAGAGGAGTTCCGCCTTTACATCGGCCCCGGCCTCGATCCGTTTGCGGCCCATCTTCCGCAGTTTGTCACGGGATTTGTCAATGCTGTTTTCAAGTTCCGCCGCGAAGCTTTCCTGTTCTACCGTGATCGTCTGCCCCAACTGTTCCCGGACAAAGGCCAGGAAATCTTCGACCAGGCGCGTGTAGGGGGCCAGGGCTTCCATTTCCTTATCCTTAAAGTAGAGTTTCTTTTTCACGCTGCGTTCCAAAAGCAGGCTGACGCCGTAGCAGTCATCGGTCATGTCCTCCAGATCGGAGATGATCCGTAAAAGCTGGTAGATCTTCCGCTCCGACTGGCCGCTTAACTGGGGGCGGCGGCACTCGATAAGGAAGCGGGTCAGCTCTACCCGCATCTCGTCGGCGAATTCTTCCTTGTCCCGCATTTCCGCCACCAGGGTGTCCACGGCCTCTTCCTTGTTGTCCGCATGGTAGAGATCCTGCAAAGCGGTACTGATGTTGGCGAACATGGAGGAAGCAACTCCCGCCATGTCCCGAATTTCCTTTTCTATCCGGATAATGTTCAGCTCCGGGGTATTCTGGAGGGTGCCGGAAACGTACTGCAGGCGGTAGGCCGCCCTGCCTGCGGGGGCTTCCCCCTTGTCTTTGATCAAAAACGAAACCAGGGCGGCAAACTGGGTTATAAAGGGCAGGAACAGCAGGGTCCCCATGGCGTTGAACACCGTATGAAACATGGCCAGATGGGCGGCGATCCCGCCGCCGGACGGCGGGCCGGGGGTAAGGATATCCACCAGGGCTATTAAGGGCTTGATAAAGATCATCGCCACCACGCTGCCCACCACGTTAAACAGCACGTGTACCAGGGCGGTCCGCCTGGCCGCAGTCTTCGCGCCGAATGCGGCCATGATGGCGTCGATGGTGGTACCGATGTTGGCCCCCAGGATCATGCCTGCGGCGGTTTCAAAACTGATCATGGCGTTTACCGCCATGGTAATGGTCAGGGTGATGGTGGCTGCGGAGGAGTGCATGAGCAGCGTAACCCCGGTCCCTACGCCCAGGCCGATCAGGATCGACAGGTAGCCCATGTCGGAAAAGCGGCGGATAAATTCCAGATGGGCGGGGTCCATGGCGGGAAGGGCGTTGGTAAGAAAGTCGAGGCCCAGGAAGATAAACCCAAAGCCCATAAAGACTTCCCCCAGGTCCTGCCGCTTCCACTTGATAACCTGCATGAAGAAGCCTATCCCCACCGCCGGCAGGGCGAGGGAGGAAATATCGATACTGAAGCCTACCAGCGACACGATCCAGGCGGTGGTGGTGGTGCCGATGTTGGCGCCCATGATAACGCCGATTGCCTGGGTCAGGGAAAGGAGGCCCGCGTTAACAAACGAAACCACCATGACCGACACCGCGCTGGACGACTGAACCAGCGTGGTGACTATGATCCCCGTAAGGATCCCCACAAAGCGGTTTCTGGTCATCAGGTTAAGGAAGTGCTGCAGCCGGTCCCCTGCGGCGTGCTGGATACCGTCGCTCATCACCTTCATGCCGTACAGGAAGAGGCAGAGCCCCCCCGTTACCCGTAGCAAAATCATGATCACCGTAGACATGCCGATACCCTAATTCATTTGGCGTTAAAAAACTATAGCTTTTTAACGAAAATTTGACCGCGATTTTACCTGTTCCGGACATACGAAGCGGGACGATCTGTACAAGTGGGGCTTCCGCACTTCCGCGCGCGTGTAGCCCAACGCGGCCGGAAGGGCTATACTGGCGCGATGGATAACGACAAACACCCTTTTATGAGAAGATTCACGCGGGGTTATACGTTCAAGGTGCTGCTGCTGGTACTGCTGGTCTTGCTGCTGCTGATACCCTTAAGCATGATCCGGGGGCTGGTGAACGAGCGGGGAAGAACCGCCGCCTCTGCCGAATCGGACATTATGGAAGCCTGGGGGAAGGAGCTTATCCAGGCGGGGCCCATTATCACGATCCCCGGCGTAAAAACCGAGGAAATTATTACCCGGACGGAAAAGGACGGGGAACGGGTGGAGATCGTAAAAACCCCCTTTACCCTGGTGATAAGTCCCAAGACCCTTAACATAGACGCGGTTTTCAAAACCGAGATCCGCCGCCGGGGCATTTTTTCCGTGCCCCTCTTTTCCGGTACCCTTACCCTGGGCGGCAGTTTTGATCCTGCGGCGGCTATAGCGGCGCTGCTTCCCCAGGAGGCCATTTCCACCGATCAGGCGGAACTGGTTATCGCCCTTTCCAGCCAGAAGGGGATCCGGAAGATCAACGCCTCAAGCTGGGGGGACGGCGAACTCTTTTTTCAGCCGGGCAACCAGGGCCACAACCTGTTCGGCTATGGCCCGCGGTCCAGCGGCGGCGGCGTCAACGCGGCCCTGCCCCCGCTCATGGCGGACGGAGAAACGAATTTTAACATCAGCATAGAAATACAGGGCGGCCAGTTGATACGGGTGCTGCCTGTGGCGCAGGACACCCATGTACGCATCGCGTCCGACTGGCCGTCCCCGTCGTTCCAGGGCGCCTTCCTGCCCGCAGAATCAAAGATCGCGGATACGGGTTTTTCCGCGTCCTGGGACATCAGCTACCTGAGCCGGGACATACCGCTCTTTCTAAAAAACTACAACGATAATTATTACGGCTACGATAACTCGCTGTTCGGCCTTGATTTCTTCCGCAGTATTGATACGTATTCCCTGAACACCAGGGCGGTTAAATACGCGGTCCTTTTTTTGATCGTCCCCTTTTTGACGCTGTTCCTGCTGGAAATATTCACGAAAAAGCGCATCCACCCGGTACCGTACCTGCTTTCCGGCATTGGCAACGCCGTGTTTTATTTGCTGCTCCTCTCCCTGTCGGAACAGATTCCCTTTTACGCGGCCTACCTTATCGCCGCGCTGGCGGTAACGGTCCTGCTGACCCTCTATTCCCGTTCTCTTCTGCCGTCATGGGACAAAAGCTGGTACATGGGTCTGGTTGTAACCATTTCGTATATCCTCCTGTACGCTGTGCTAAACGCCGAATCCTACGCACTGCTCATCGGCTCTATCGGGACCTTCTTCGTCATCGCCCTGGTCATGTTCCTGACCCGCAGGCTGGAGTGGTATGCACAGGAAGACTAATGCCCTGGGCCCCGCGCAATCCGGGGGATTCTCCGTTTAGATGGGCAGGGACGAATACGGCCGCACCCCCTGGGGCCGCTGGTTTCTTGAGGTTCTGGACAGTTACGCCATGGGGGAGCGGCTTAACCGGGGCAGGCGCTACGCCAACGCGGGGAAGGTCCTGTCCCTTTCGATAGAGGGCCGCCGGGTAAGCGCCAAGGTAGCGGGCAGTTACCGTCCCTTCTACACGGTAATTGTCGACTTCCCCGTGTTAAAAGAAAAGGCCAGGGTCCTGGAGCTTATTGAGGAGGACCCCGCGCTGCTGGCCCAGATTGCCGCAGGGGAACTGCCGGAAGCCTTTCTGGAAAAGCTGAAACGATCCGGCATTAACCTTATCCCCGCCCGCTGGCGCGACATGGTCCGGGCCTGTAGCTGCCCCGACTACGGGGACCCCTGCAAGCACATGGCGGCGCTCTACTATGTCCTGGCGCGGGAAGTGGACGCGGACCCCCATCTGCTGTTCCGGCTCCGGGGCCTCGATCTGTCCGAACTGACCAGGCGCTATGGCGGGACCCTGGAACGGCAGCTTGCCGCCCCCTTTGAAATAACGGCGGCCCGGGGTACCGCCGGGGAAGGGCGGCCCGCCCCGGCGATTCCGGAGATCCCCCACTGCGGGGATCTAATCTGTTCCCTGCTCCCCCCCTCCCCCCCGTTCTGCGAGCGGGACTTCGCAGTGCTGATGGCGGAATTCTACCACCACGCCGCCCGCTTCATACCCTGGTCCGCCCAGACGGGCGATGAAAAAAACGAACATTCCTGGTCCCGTTCCCGCTGGGCCGTGGAGTGCTTCCGCCCCAGGCCGGGCGCCCAGGTTTTTTTGATCCGGGAAGATCTGCGGGGGGAAAAAACCAGGCTGACCCTGTTTGAAGCATTTATGAACTTCCGCAGTTTTTCTAACGATGACGGGACGGAAAGCTACGTCTTTCTTTTTTATCTGTTCAAATTTCTTAACCTGCTCTGCGCCGCCGGGGCCCTGATCCCCTGCGTGTATTCCGATGACGGCAGGCTCAAAATAATCTGGCAGCCCTTTGAGCGGCTGCCCCAGATCGGGGCCGCCCTTTCCGCAATCGCGGCCCTGGGGGAAAACATGCTGGCCCTGCCAAAACGGGGAAGGGCAAAAAACCCCTCCTACGCCGACGGGCAGAGCGCGGTACGGCTTCTTTCATCGGCCCTGCTGGGGGAATGGGTGATGTGGAGCAGGTTTGCCCCCAAAGGCGCCGGTACTGCCGCGGCGAAAGAACTTTTGCAGCTTTTTTTCCAGGGGAAGGAAATGGAGGTGGATTCCCCCGCCCTGCGGAGCCTCCCCCTTGCCATCGACCGCTGGCTGTCGGTCCTCCATACCGATTTTAGATCCTGCCGCTACCGTTTTACGGTTAAGCCCGCGGCGGAACGGGGGGGCGCGAAGGGCAAGGAGGGGGATTCCGCCTTCGTCCTGTCCATAGAAGGGGCCCTGCCCGCAGAGGGGGAGCCCGGTACGGCCCCGGATCCCCAGGGCCGCGAGGCCCCCGGCGCGGCGCAGCCTGCCTACGTCCCCCTAAAGGACCTTGCCCGCAGTTCCGCCGGGATCGCCGCCCTTAGGGCGCCTACGGCCCTTTCCAACTACCTGCCGGAAATACGGGCCCTCTTTTCCCGCAAGGACATCAGGCTGAGCGAAGAACGGCTTGTCAGTTTTCTTGACAGCGGGGCGGAGCTGCTGGGCCGCCTGGGTATCGAGGTGGTTCTGCCCAAGAGCCTCCACCGCGAGCTGAAGCCCCGCCTGGTAATCAAGGCGGAAGGCGCGCAAAAGGCCCAGGGGGCGCTGGTAAGCTACTTCAACCTGGATTCGCTGCTGGACTGGAGCTGGCAGCTTGCCATTGGGGATGAAATAATCTCCGACAAGGAATTTGCCGCCCTGCTCAAAGGCAAAAGCCGGATGCTCAAGTTCCGGGACATGTACATCCACGTGGACCCTGCGGAACTCCTGCGGCTCCTCAAAAAAAGCAAAGAAGCCCGGCCCGGCATCAACGAATTTCTTAAATCCCACTTTTCGGGGAACAGCGTCCTTTCGTTCGATGCGGAAAAAACCGTCGGGCGGCTTTTCAAGGAAAGGGCGTTTGAGCTTCCGCCGGGGCTTGAGGCTTCCCTGCGGCCCTACCAGGAACGGGGCTACAACTGGATCTGTTCCCTCCTCCACGCGGGTTTCGGCTGTATCCTGGCGGACGACATGGGGCTGGGGAAAACCGTCCAGGCCATAGCGGTGCTGCTGCGCTTCAAAGCCGACGGCCTTCTAAAGGACAAGGCCCTGATCGTCGCCCCCGCGACGCTGCTGGAAAACTGGGAACGGGAGCTGTCCCGCTTTGCCCCGTCGCTCAGGGTGTCCCGCTACCACGGGCCGGGCCGGGTTATCGGCAAAAAAAGCGACGTGTTCCTTACCACGTACCAGACTGCCTCCCGCGACCGGGACAAGCTGATCGCGTACCAATTCTCCATCCTTGTCGCCGACGAAGCCCACCTTATGAAAAACGCCGCCACCGCCGGGGCGCGGACCCTTAAGGAACTGCAGTCCCGCTGCCGCCTGGCCCTGTCGGGGACCCCGGTGGAAAACCGCCTGGAGGACATGCGTTCCCTGTTCGACTTCGCGATTCCCGGCTACCTGGGGACCGCCGCCGAATTCAAGGAAGCCTACCGCGTCCCCATAGAAGTACTGCGGAACCGCGAAAAGGCGGAAACCTTAAAGAAGATCACCGCGCCCTTCCTGCTCCGGCGGCTCAAGACCGATAAAACCGTTATTGCGGATCTGCCGGAAAAAGTCACGATTAACGAGTACGCGGGCCTGGAAAAGGATCAACTGGCCCTGTACGAAACCGTGGTGAGCCACACCCTGAAGCGGTCGGAAAAACTGGAGAACCCCCGCGACCGTTCGGCCATGGTGCTGCAGCTTCTTACGTCCCTCAAGCAGATCTGCGATCACCCGCGGGTCTTTGACAAGGAAAGCCCCGCAGTATCAAAACTTTCGGGCAAGGCGATGCTGCTCCTTACCCTGCTGCGGGAGATTATCGACAACCGGGAAAAGGCCCTGATTTTCAGCCAGTATGTAGAAACGCTGCGCTGCCTGGAAACGATTATCAGCAACGAGATGGGGGAAGCCCCCCTTGTCTACCACGGCGGCATGGGGCAAAAGCAGCGCAGCGACACTGTCGACACGTTCCAGAACGATCCTTCCCGGCGGCTCCTCCTTATCAGCCTAAAGGCGGGGGGCCTGGGGCTTAACCTTACCGGGGCCAGCCGGGTTATCCATTACGACCTGTGGTACAACCCCGCCGTGGAAAACCAGGCCACCGACCGGGCCTTCCGTATCGGCCAAAATCAGAATGTCTTTGTCCACCGCTTTATAACCCGGAACAGCTTCGAGGAAAAAATAGACCACATGCTCTCCGCCAAACGGGAACTGGCGGACATGACCGTTTCCTCCGGGGAATCCTGGCTTTCCCGCATGAGCCACACGGAACTGCGGGATCTCTTTGCCAGGGACTAATAGTTCGCTGCCCTTCGCGCAGGACCCGGCGGTGGATTCCGCGTTATTTCCAGCACGGCCTCCCGCAGTTCCCGCCTGTCGATGCCCCAGTTCCTGCCGAAGCGGGCGAGGAGTCTGCCGGAAAGATCCATGAACCGCCAAAACACCGGCTGCCCCGCCGGCGCGACGGAAAGTTCCGGGAAGGGGCGGCGGTTTACCAAAATTTCCCAAAAGCGGGCAAAGTTCTTTACCCGGTCCAGATCGGGCCGGGGGAGCGCGGCGGTACTCAGGGCCTCGTAGGGCGGCCCGGGGGCACAGCGTATGCCCCAGTCCCCGCCGCATCGGGCCAGCGGCGTTCCGGGGAGGAGTTTGAGGATACCAAGCTGGATTTCAGCACGCCCGCCCTGGGCGGGGGGTGCGGCGCCCGTGCCCGGCACGCCGGTTTCCGCCGGCCCCGACAGGGCCAGCCACAGTTTGTCAAAACACTCGGCAAAGGATTCGAGGCTTTCCCCCGGCAGGGCGGCGATAAGGTCCGCGTGGACCGTCGCCGCAGTTTCCCTGCGGAGGAACCGCAGCAGTTCCAGGGCCGCCTCCCCGTTGCCGGGGTTCCCGCCGCCGGGGCGGTTGATACGGGCGGCAACCCGGGGGTTCAGGGTCTGTATCCCGATTTCCAGCCGCAGGCTCCCCGGCGGGAAGCGCCGCAGCATTTCCCGCAATTCGGGGGGAAGAGACCGGGAACCATTTCAAAATGAACGCAGAGGGACGCCCCGGCCCGGCGCGCGGCCTCGATGCGCCGCAGAAAAAAATCCATGATCTCCAGGGCCCGCCCGGTATTGGCGTTAAAGCTCCGGTCCAGGAACTTGAAATTCCGCGCCCCCCGTTTGATAAGCGTATCCATCTCCGCCAGGAAGGGCGCCAGGGGAAATTCCCGCACCCGGCCGGAGGCCGCGCTTTGGCAGAAGCCGCAGCGGAAAGGGCAGCCCCGGCTGGACTCCGCGTAGACCAGCTTACGCGCCAGGTCCTCGCCGCTGTAGTAATGGTACGCCTGCCGTATCCGGCCAAGGTCCGCCGGAGCCCCCTCGATGAACCGCGCCGGCCCCGGATTCCCCCCGCCCAGCAGGGCCGCGCAGAGTTCCCGAAAAACATCCTCCCCCTCTCCGCGGATCACGTAAGCGGCGTGGCGGAAGATCTCCGCATCTTCCGGAAGGTACGACACCTCCGGCCCCCCCAGCACCACTACCGGGCCGGGCGGCCCGCCCTCCGCCGCGTTTTTTCCGGCCCACCCATCTTCCAGGGCTTCCAACAGTTCCAGCGTGGCGGCGTGGTTCCAGATCGATACGGATATTCCCAGGATCCTGGGCCGGAGGCTTAGAATTGCCCCCAGCTTTTCCGCCAGGGGCTGCCGCAGGGCAAATTCAAGGATCTCGCAGTCCCCTTCCAGGCTGCCCAGGTTGGCCTTGAGGAGCCGCAGGGCCAGGGAGGGGTGTATCCACTTGGCGTTGATGGTGGTAAGCAGGATGGCCGGACCCCTGGCTTCGCCAAACGCCGTTTGGTTAAAGGCCGGCCCGCCGGCATCCCGGGGCACAAGCGCCTTAATTGGTCTAAAAAGCATCGTTACAATTTTACCACAAAGATGCGGAAGGCGCACAAGGAAGCTGCCGTGCCAACGGAACGTTAGGCGATATGCCCCAAAAATATTCAAAATGCTTGACAGAATATAGATCTAGTACACCGTAACATCTAAATATTTACTCAAGGATTTGCGGGTAAAGCCGTTTGAGTTTGATGCGGGCGTCCGCCGTAGTGAATTGCCAGTCCACGCCCTTTTGCTT
>JAISMQ010000193.1 GCA_031276685.1 Treponema sp.
GTTTTATTACCCAAATCGGCCGTCCGGTAGGCCCGCCACCCGGTGAATCCATAGATCGCCGATACGGTAAACTCCACGGTAAAGGGAAAACCCTGCCGGGTGACATCGGAGTTCAGAAACCCGAACTGCGGACTGCGGCCCCAGCTTTCGGGGTAATAGACCTCTACCGTAAGGCGCGGCGCGTTGGCATAGGCAACCGCGCTGTCAATCGCCTGTTCGATGAGCGCCTCCGGCTTGTTCATAAGGAGATCGCAGCCGGCCAATACCAAAGCCAAAACCAGCGCCCCTATAGTCCGCACCGCCTCAGGCAGATTATTCCCCCGCATGTGAGCCCCCTATTCCAACACCGTTATCTCTCCGGGTAATTAGATTGCCATTATGTACGGACGGCGTTTCGTTTGGAACGTACGGAGTACCGGAATTCGTATTACGGAATACCGGAATTCTGCGAAGGGATCCCGATGACCGCCGGCCAGGGGGAAACCGGCAACAGGCTGTAGTTCTGCCCCGGACCTATGCCCTTCGCGTAGTGCCAGGCCCAGTAGCCAAGGCTCCGCCGCCCCCCGGGTCAGCAGCCCAGGGCGGCAAGATCCTCCGCCATCGCAAGGTAGAGTTTCGGTATGGCGAGACCTTTGCAGGGGACGCGGTAGGCATCGATGGCGCCGGCGTGGGAGACGCCGAAGATCCCCCCTGTCGTTATCAGGCCCCGGTACTCCCCCCACGCGGCCGATTCGACCGGGCACAGGCCGTCGTTTTCGCCGTCCGTCCGTTTTAGGTAGAGGTTCAGCAGGGTAAAGAGCGGGTCCCCAAAGCAGTGCTTTAGCTTTGCCGCGTAGCTTTGGTAGTAGACGCGCTCCCTGTCCGGGTATTTTTTGTTGAATTCATCGCACTGCAGCCGGGACAGTGCCCGGCTGCTGTTGAAAAAATCGGGCCGCCTGTCGCCCAGCATCCTAAACCACAGGTTTACGAAGAACGCGGCGAATCTGTAGAGCCCGGCAGGTATCCGCAGGGCAAGATCCATGCCCTTAACGCCCCGGTGGGGGGTTGAAACGGTTGTGAGCGAAGCGACCGCCCAGTCCATTCCCAGGCCGCTGATCAGGTAACGCGCCTCCAGGCCCCCCCGCGAATGGGCTATGATGTTCACCTTCTCCACCCCTTCGTGTTCGACAAGGCGGCGCAGCCGCGCTTCCAGAATCTTCGCGTTTTCCTCAACGGAACCCCAGGCGTCGGTACCGCCATAGTAAACCGCGATTCCGTGTTGCGCGAAATATCCGGGTATGCGGCCCCAGTAGTTCAGGCCCAGGGTCCTGTCACGAAAACCGGCCCCGTGGACAAACAGCACCGGGTACTTTAGCGGCGTCAGATGCCGGCCCGGTTGTGGTTGATAAGGCTCCCCGCCAGCAGGATCGCCCGTTCCCCGGCGCTAAGTTCCGGCATGGCAAGGGCAAAGGGGAGCGGCATAACGCCGGATCCGCAGCCCCGGATGACCCAGGCCCCGATTCCGGCGGCCCCGGCCTCCACGGCCTTTCTAATGCCGGGGATAAACACGTAGTCGCCGTTGGCGAAGGGAGGATCCCCCTCGACGGTAAAGGGGAGGATCCCCCAGTTGATAAGGTTGCCCCGGTAACGCTTGGTGGCGTATTCGTTGGCGAAATTCGCCGCCCCCCCCAGGACCCGCTGGCAGCTCGCGGCCTGCTCCCGGGCGCTACCGTCGCCGGGTTTGCGGGCAAAGATCGCCGAAGCCAGCCGCAGGCGGCCGGCCCCCCGGCCCTCCCCAATGCCTTTAAGGGCGGCCAGGACTGCGGGCAGTTCGGGAAGGCCCTCAAAACCGCTCTCAAGCCCTTCCGCAAGGGCCTCGTTGCCCCGCCGTACCGCCTTGGCCCGGCCCACGTAGGCGGGATCCCGCCGGGACAGGGTGTACTCCGCCAGGCCCAGGGGGTTGGAGCGGAACGAGGATGTCTCCCCGGAGGGGATAAGCTCGTCCGTGGTGGTTACCGGATCGGTGATAAAGGACACGATTTTAAGGAGAAGGTCTTCCCCCAGGGCCTCCATCTCCGGCCAGTCGGTGATGTTGGGGCCGTACACCAGGGCGGCCCCCCGGTCCGGCCTGCCCGCCCCCCGGTACACCCGCGCCCGGTAGGGCCCGTCGTCGTAACGGTAGGGCGCGGAATTTTCCTCATAGTCCACGGTCGCGGCGGAACGCAGGTAACCGCCGTTCAGCGCGGTGGCGGCGACACTGCGGGCGTCCATCAGGGCTACCGAGGCGATCTGGGCGGCGCCGGGCTTGCTCCCCTCGCGGCTGGGGAAATTCCGCGTGGTATGGCGGATGGAAAGGCCGTTGTTGGCCGGAACGTCCCCCGCCCCAAAACAGGGGCCGCAGAAGGCGCTGCGGAGCAGGGCCCCCCGCTCCATCAGGGCGGCGGCGGCGCCGTTGCGGACAAGCTCCAGCATCACCGGCTGGCTGCCGGGGTACACCGAAAGGGAAAAGGCCCCCGGCGTCCCGCTGCCCGATGCCCCTCCCGCCGGCGCCCCCCCGCCGGCCCCCAGGATAGCGGCGGCGGCCATGATGTTGTCAAAGGTCCCCCCGGCGCAGCCGGCGATGATCCCCTGGTCCGTGCGGATCCTGCCCTTCCCCTCGGCCTTGTCGCGCAGCCGCAGGGAAAGGCCGGGGCTCTCCAGAACCGCAGCCGCCTCTTTTTCCACCCCGGCAAAGATGTCCGCGCCGTTTTCCAGCACATCGTCAATTTCGTACACATTGGCGGGATGGAAGGGCAGGGCGATCATGGGCTTTACCGTGGAAAGGTCAATGTCCACCAGGGCGTCGTAGTAGGCGCTTGTCGCGGGGCCAAGCTTCCGGTAGTCCCCCGCCCTGCCGTGGCAGGCCAGGAATTCCTCTACCCGGCCGTCGGTCTCCCAGATCGAAGACCAGCAGGTAGTTTCGGTAGTCATCACGTCGATCCCCGCCCGGAAGTCCAGGGGCAGGGCCTCGACGCCGGGGCCGGCGAATTCCAGCACCGCGTTCTTTACAAGGCCCCCCTTAAAGACCGCCCCGATCAGGGCCAGCGCCAGGTCCTGGGGCCCCGTCCCGTGCCGGGGCCGCCCCCGCAGGTAGACCAGGACAACGCGGGGGAAAGGCATGTCGTAACTCTGCCGCAGAAGCTGCTTCACGAGTTCCCCGCCCCCCTCCCCTACGCCCATAGTCCCCAGCGCGCCGTAGCGGGTATGGCTGTCGCTGCCCAGGATCATCCTGCCGCAGCCGGCGGCCTCT
>JAISMQ010000006.1 GCA_031276685.1 Treponema sp.
GTACCGGCGGCTGTCGGACTACCTCGGCTCCAGCAGGGCGGTGTCGGGCTAAACCCTGTTTTTAAGCGCCCCCGCCAATCCCCTGCGGGCTATGCGCCGGCCCTGCCCTTGGATAAGGTTAGCATACGCGGAAGGTAAAACATCGTTACGGGGGTATAAAACGGCCTTGATTTATATGCGCCGGCCCCTACTGCAAGACAAGGGCCGGCGCGTATACCGCAGCGATATTCCCTGCGGGCGCTCCCCGCGGGCGCTTAAAAACAGGGTTTAGCCCGACACCGCCCTGCTGGAGCCGAGGTAGTCCGACAGCCGCCGGTACACCTGGCTGACGACGTGTTTTTTTTCGGCGCCCACGCCGTCCCCCAGTTCGTCGATAAGGGTTTCAAGGCTGGCGAGGCTTTCGTTCAGGCTGGTGTGGAAGCCCCGCGAGCACTTGAACCTGTAGTTCCCCTGCCCGTCGGTAAACAGGCCGATAAAGCCCAGGGTGCCGGAACCCGCCTTCCAGAGGGCGGGGCGCAGCAGGCCGGGCAGCTCTTTCAGCAGGGCGTCCAGGCCGGTCCGGGAATCAAAGGTGTTTTTCCCGGCCCAGCCGCGTTCCAGCGCCCCGTCCAGGTCCAGCGCGGGGGCCAGGGACAGGATAAGGTTGAGTTTTTCCCCCGCCAGCAGGGTGTAGGCCCCGTTCACGATGATGGTCCCTTTAAGGCCCTTGTAGTAATGCTCCTGCGGCAGATCCTCGCGGATGCGTTTAAGCTGTTCCCAGGGCAGCCGCACTTCCTTTTTGCCCTTTACCGTTTTAATTTCAAAAACCTCGTCCCGTATTTTAACGCTGTGGGTAAAATCCCTTACGGGTTTAATCTTTTCGCCCCTGGCGCGGGGGGCCGGGGCCCTGCCCTTTTCCGCCCCGAAGCTCGCGAACAGATCCGGGCTCAGGCGTTCCAGTATCCCCGGCGAAAGGGGGGACACCGACATGGCGTACATCCGGGTGGTCCGCACGATTTCCCCCGCGACGATGTACCGGGGGTCGGTTTTGAACATCACCGAGCCGGGGTGGATGCTGATCCGGTCGGCGGTCAGGCTGCGGTACGTTTCCCGGCCCTCGCGGACGCAGACAAACTGGATCATCCCGCGCGCCACGCAGCACAGGTAGTCGTCGGGGTCCCCGCCGGAAAGGATGGGGACGTTCAGGGCCGCCACGATCTCCTCCAACTGGGCGACCACATTGGCGATTTCCCTCATGGCCCGCTCGTCAAGGTAGTTTTTTTCGCAGAAGCGGGCCTTGGAGGGGGCGTCGGAGAAGCTGTTAAAGAGTTTTAGGTAGGAAACAAAGTCGCCCCGGCTGTCCCGGAAGCCGTGGTGGGCCCGGCGGGCGTCCATTTCCTCCCCCG
This sequence comes from Treponema sp., assembly GCA_031276685.1. Lineage (GTDB taxonomy): Bacteria > Spirochaetota > Spirochaetia > Treponematales > Breznakiellaceae > JAISFT01. Next base: position 1,386 of record JAISMQ010000006.1, read on the forward strand.
GCGGCAGCACGTAGGGGCTCTGGGTGGAAAGAAAGGCGGCGGCGATCAGGGTTTCCCGCAAAACCTGGGGGTACCGCATCACAGCCTCCACGATAATCCGGGACTGCCGGGGGGCCAGGGGGAATTCGGTCATCATTTTCCCGGTTTTTGAAAGAGTCCGGTCCCCCTCCAGGGCGTCGAGCAGGTTGAGGGTCTCTATGGCGGCCGTCAAACCTTCCCGGCCGGGGGGGGAAATAAAATCGAACTCCTCAAAATTGGAAAGCCCCAGTTCCGCCATCCTGAGTACAACCTCGGACAAATCGGTACGGAAGATCTCCTCCGTGGTAAACAGGGGCCGGTTTTCAAAATCCTTGCGGGTGTACAGCCGGTAGCAGCTCCCCTCCCTGGTGCGCCCGGCCCTGCCTTTCCGCTGGTTCGCCGACGCCTTGGAGACGGGCGCTTCCACCAGGCTGGACGCGAAACTCCGGGGGTTGTAGTAATTTAGCTTGGAAAGCCCCGAATCAATTACCCCGGTAATACCGTCAATCGTCAGCGACGTTTCGGCGATATTCGTGCTTACCACCACCTTGGTTTTGCCCCGGGGGGGATCGTCAAACACCCGCTCCTGCTCCTCCTTGCCCAGCCTGCCGTAAAGGGGGACAAGGTGGAGGTACTGCCCCGCAGGGCCCTGCGCAAGGCTTTTTATACAATCCTTGATTATTTTTTCGCCGGGAAGGAAAACCAGCAGGTCCCCTTCCCTTTTTTCGCTTACAAAACGCTGGACTATCGTGCCGATCTTGCCGATCAGAAGCTCCTGGGCCGCCAGGCCGCCGCGTTCGCCGTTTGAAACCGGGGGATCGTAGATCAGCGTGACCGGATACGTAACGGCGTCGATTTTTACGACCGGACATTCGCCGAAATATTCGGAAAAAACCTCCGCGTTTATCGTTGCGGATGAAACTATTACCTTAAAATCCCGCCGCGCTTCCAGAACCCGCTTTAGCAGCCCCAGGATAAAATCAATATTCAGGCTCCGCTCGTGGGCTTCGTCCACCACCAAAAGGCCGTATTTTGACAGCCAGGGATCGAGTTTCATTTCCTGGAGCAGGATTCCGTCGGTCATGATCTTGATTTTCGTATCCTGGCTGGTCCGATCCTCGAAACGTATCTTATACCCCACAAGGCCCGACAGCGGCACCCCCTGCTGGCGGGCGATAAATTCGCTCACCGACAGGGCGGCGATCCGCCGGGGCTGGGTTACGCCGATCATCCCGTTTTCCGCGTAGCCCGCCTCGTACAGTATTACCGGAAGCTGCGTGGTCTTCCCCGATCCCGTGGGGCTTTCCACCACTACCGCCTGGCTTGTTTCCAGCGCGCTGAGTACCAGATCCTTGTGCCGGTAAATCGGCAATTCCGAATAATCCATATAATTCCCCTTAATTCCCCCCCGCCCCCGTTAATTTTAAGGAAGCGCCGGGTTCCGGCCCTATTTTAGAGTGAGAAACGAAAACTGTGAAGCCGTTTCCCAGGGCCGGCGCATATACACGGAAATATTGCCGCAGACGGGAAAAACCAGGGGGCAAAACGCCTGGGACGCTCACGCTTGCTTTGCGCCTGTTATTTCCCGTAATTTCCTGCGGTTCAAAGGGCGCAAAGCTTCGTTCAAGTGCCCGCCCCAGGCGTTTTGCCCCCTCCGTCTTTAGCGCCTACAGCAATTATCCATAGCCAATATGCGCCGGCCCTGGACAAAATATGTTGACATTTTTTTTATTTTCCACTTCCATTATTTTTGATTAACGTTTATTATATGTAGCGTAAGGTAAGGAGAAACATTTGAGGAAGTTAAAAGCCGGATTGAAAAGCGTTTATTTTTTTGGAAACGGCAAAGCCGAAGGCGGCGCCGATATGAAAGAACTGCTGGGCGGCAAAGGCGCCAACCTTGCGGAAATGACCAACCTGGGTATCCCGGTCCCGCCGGGATTTACCATTTCCACCGCCATTTGTGCCGCGTATTATGAAAACCAGCGGGATTTCCCCCCCGGATTCGAAGACGAAGTACTGGCAAATCTTGCCAGGCTCGAAAAGATCATGGGCAAAAAACTCGGAGATGCGCGTGATCCCCTGCTGGTATCGGTCCGTTCGGGCGCCGCAGTGTCCATGCCCGGTATGATGGACACGATCCTGAACCTGGGGATGAACGACAACGCGGTGCGGGGCCTTGCGAATAAAACGGGCAACCCCCGCTTCGCCTGGGACGCCTACCGCCGGTTTATCCAGATGTACGGCGACGTAGTCATGCAGGTCCCCCACGAATTATTCGAAAAGGCCATCGCGGATCGGAAAAAAGCGCGGGGCGCGGCCCTTGACACGGACTTGGGCGCGGGCGATCTGGAGGATCTGGTAACCGATTACAAGGGGATCGTGCGCCGCGAAAAGGGCGTTAATTTCCCCCAGGACCCGCTGGAACAACTGTGGGGTTCCGTCCGCGCCGTTTTCGGCTCCTGGATGAACGACCGGGCCATCCGCTACCGGGCTTTGAACGAAATCAAAAGCCTTAAAGGCACCGCCGTCAACATTCAGTCCATGGTATTCGGGAATTTCGGCGAAGATTCCGGCACCGGGGTCTGTTTTAGCCGCGATCCTTCCACGGGGGCCAACGAATTCTACGGCGAATATTTGATGAACGCCCAGGGCGAAGACGTGGTGGCGGGTATCCGCACCCCGGAGAAGATCTCCACGCTGGCCCGGAGAAACCCGAAGATCTACCGGCAACTGGTGGATATTAAGGACCGGCTGGAAAACCATTTCCAGGACATGCAGGACATGGAATTTACCGTGCAGCAGGGCGTCCTCTATATTCTGCAGACCCGGAACGGCAAACGGTCGGGGGCCGCCGCAGTGCGCTGCGCCATCGACATGGTAAAAGAAAAGCTTATCGACAAACATACCGCCATTCTCAGGGTCAGCCCCGCGCATCTGGACCAACTGCTCCACCCGATGGTGGATCCCGCAGCCCTCGAAGCCGCCCGCCCCATAAGCGCCGGGCTTAACGCATCCCCCGGCGCCGCCGCAGGGAGGATAGTTTTTACCGCCCTGGACGCGGAAAGCTGGCACAACCGGGGGGAAAAAGTACTGCTCGTGCGCAAGGACACCAGCCCCGAAGACATCGGCGGCATGGTGGTTTCCCAGGGGGTGCTTACCTCCACCGGCGGCATGACCAGCCACGCGGCGGTAGTTGCGCGGGGGATGGGGATCCCCTGCGTGGCGGGGGCCAAGGGAGTATCGGTAATTGATAACACGGCCCGCATCGGGGATAAAACTTTTAACGAAGGGGACTGGATCACGATTGACGGTTCCACCGGCAACGTGTACGAGGGCAGGCTCCCCCTTTCCGCGCCGGAAATTTCACCCGAAATGAGTACCTTCCTTGGCTGGTGCGACAAGGTGCGGGAATCTTCCCGGCGGGGGAAGGTCAGGGGCTTCAAAGTCAGGACCAACGCCGATCAGCCCGAAGACGCCCGGCGCGCCTTCGCCTTCGGCGCGGACGGTGTGGGGCTCTGCCGTACGGAACACATGTTTTTCGACAAGGAAAAGCTTATCCACTTCCGCGCCATGATCGTGGCGGACACGGAAGAGGAACGGCGGCTCCAGCTTGGCAAAATACTCCCGCTGCAGCGGCGGGATTTCTTCGGCATCTTCAAAGCTATGGAGGGCCGCCCCGTAACCATCCGCCTGCTGGATCCCCCGCTTCACGAATTCGTGCCCCATGCCGAGGACGAGATCCAGGAACTGGCCGCCCATCTGGGGCTTGAAGCGGAAACCCTGCGGCCCAAGATCGAAAAACTCCACGAGGCGAACCCCATGCTGGGGCACCGGGGCTGCCGCCTTGCCATTACCTACCCGGAAATTTACGATATGCAGGTAGAGGCCATCGCGCTGGCCGCGCTTGACTGCGTAAGGCAGAATATCCCGGTGGAGCCCGAAATTATGATCCCCATCGTGGTAACCGCCCGCGAACTGAAACTGCTGCGCCCCAACGCGGAAGCCGTTCTGCGGCGCGTTTTTGAAAGCGAGGGCCTTAGCCTGCCGCGTGTCCACATCGGCACGATGATCGAAGTCCCCCGCGCCGCTATCCGTTCGGGCCATATCGCCAGATACGCGGATTTTTTCAGCTTCGGCACCAACGATCTTACGCAGATGACCTTTGCCTTTAGCCGGGACGATGTCGCGTCGTTCCTCCCCGCCTACCTTGAAAAGCAGGTGCTGGACGTGGACCCCTTTAAGTCGATTGACGAGGAAGGCGTCGGCGATCTGATGCGTTTCGCCATCGGGGAAGGGCGGGCGGTAAATCCCGAACTTAAAATAGGGATATGCGGGGAACACGGTGGGGACCCCCAGACTATTGATTTCTGTTACCGCGCCGGTTTAAGTTACGTTTCATGTTCACCTTTCCGTGTGCCTCTGGCGCGTCTCGCCGGAGCGCAGGCGGTGATAAATAATCCCAGGGTTACAGGCAAATCCATCGGGGGGCCGGGGACCAGGGGAAACAAATCCAAACTCCAAAGGGAGGCGAAATCGATGAGTGACGCAGAGAAAAAGACAACGGCAAAAAAGCCGGCCGTCAAAAAAACCGCGGCCAAGGCGGCGGTAAAAAAACCGGCCAAGAAGACCGCAGCCGCGAAAACTACGGCCGCCAAAACTGGCGCAGCCAAAAAACCGGGCCGGCCCGCGGCTAAGAAAACCGCCGCCGGCAAGGCCGTAGCCGCCAAGACCGCCAAAAAACCCGGACGGCCGCCCGCAGCCAAAAAAGCCGCAGCCGCGAAGCCCGCCGCCGAGAAGAAAACCCCCGGCAAGAGGGGGCGGCCCGCATCCGCAAAGCCCGCGGTTGAAAAAAAGACCCCCGGGAAACGGGGGCGGCCCGCCGGTTCAAAGAACGCGCCTAAAAAACCAGTAGAACAGGAATGGCAGGACAGCCCGTCCCCGCAGGTTTCTGAAAACCCTCCCTCATCGTTCGGCGATGAGAATTATACACCATCCTGGGACGACAGTTCCGACAACAGCTAAACGCCGTTAAGCAGGGCCCGCGGAAATCCCCGCGGGCCTTTTTTTCAGCCGGCCCGGGCCGCTAAATCTTCCTGACATCCACGGGTCCCCGGCTTTATTCCGCCGGTAACGGAACGCAGGGCTATCGTCCACGATATCGCCCTTGCCGTTTTGGAAGGGGGTTTCCTTAAGGCCGTAGGCGAAGTATCGGTCTGCCACAGGCAGAAGCCGCCGACGTGTTTGGACCAGGATTATCTCCCCAGCGGCGTTGAAAGATCGTCGTACTCCCGTCCCTGCCATGCAGCCGGGTCCAAGCAAGATCATCAGCTTTTTTCTATCTCGTGCCATTCAAACTGGCTCTTGGTTGGTTTTGGCAAGGCCATACGGTTCTCCTTTTTCCATTGGTTCCAGCCGCTGATCCGTACCCAAAAAAAATCGGATCTTAAATGACGCTTTGCATCATCCAAGATCCGACACAGACAATCCTGTTTTTTATTTTCCCATATACCGGTCGTAGATTACCTGTTCCATTTCCAGGTACCGTTCAAGGCCAAGGTTGTTGAGTTCCCGAAGGTAATTATCCCATTCCGCACTAACGTTACCATCACCCGATATCCAGCGGGCCAACTGGTTTTTCGCGTAACTGACAACATCAGTCGTCAAACCGGCCAATTCTTCGCTTTCTTCCGAGGTTGTAAACACCACTTCGGGGAAGCGGCGCCAGGTGCCGGTAATATACTTTTGAATATATGGGGCATACAGCCTGGTATACTCAACCTTGTCCTTGCTTAAACCGCTGCTTCCCAGAACTGCGGCAAACAAATCGGACTCCAAGGCTACCGGCGGGAAGGGATGCTGCTGCATACCCCGTTCATACTCCGGCGGGTAGTCAGGATTCAATACCATCTTCCCATTATCATCGTAATACCAGTATTTATTCCGATCCGGGCCCATGCCCATCATAGCGGTAAAGCCGGTTTCAAAATCACGATAAAACTGATCCGCCCAGCGCAGTAACAATTCAGGGTTTTTCGCCTTGCTGGTGATGATAAACACATCACGGCTAAAGTAACTTTCACTGCCGCTGTAAAGCCAGTTCTGCTCACCAGCCGG
>JAISMQ010000083.1 GCA_031276685.1 Treponema sp.
GCGGAACATGGGGATGATCTTTCAGAATTTTAACCTTATGGCTTCCCGGAACGTGTCGGGAAACATTGCCTACCCGCTGGAGATTGCGGGGCTGCACAAGGGCCGCGTCCAGGAACGGGTGGAGGAGCTGCTGGAACTGGTGGATATTGCGGACAAGCGGAAGGCCCGGCTGCGGGAACTGTCCGGCGGCCAGAAACAGCGGGTGGCGATTGCCAGGGCACTAGCGGCAAACCCGGAGGTTCTGTTTTGCGACGAGGCGACCAGCGCCCTGGACCCCCAGACCACCCGGTCCATTCTCTCCCTAATCCGGGAACTGCGGGAAAAGCTGCGGATCACCGTGGTGCTGATCACCCACCAGATGGAGGTGATCCGCGCCATTTGCGAGGAAGTCGCCGTGCTGAACGCGGGGCAGATGGCGGAACGGGGGGCCGTGCGGGATCTGTTCGCCAACCCCCGTTCGGTGGCGGCCCGGGAGCTGATCCAGGGCGATGACCGGGGGCTTGCGGAGGGGGGGCTTATGGAAAGGGGTGATTGCGATGACTAAGGCGCAGCTTTTGCAGGTTCTGGCCCTGCTGCCCCAGGCGACCAAAGAAACCCTCCACATGACCTTTTTTTCAACGGCGGCTGCCGTGATCCTGGGCTTCCCCCTGGGGACGCTGCTCTACTGCACCTCCCCGGCGGGGCTTTTCCCCCGGCGCCTGCTCTACAACACCTTGTCCCGGATCGTCAACGTACTCCGGTCCCTGCCCTTCATCATCCTGATGATCCTCCTTATCCCCCTGTCGCGGCTTATCGTGGGGACCAGCATCGGCCCTACCGCCGTTATCGTGCCCCTGTCCATCGCGGCGGCCCCGTTTGTGGCCCGCGTTGCCGAAACGGCCCTGCAAGAGGTTGACAGCGGGGTGCTTCTGGCGGCACGGGCCATGGGCTCTACCAACTTCCAGATTATCCGCAAGGTGCTTATCCCCGAAACCCTGCCCTCCCTGGTATCCGGCCTGGCCCTGACCGTCATCAACCTGATCGGCTATTCCGCCATGGCCGGGGCTATCGGCGGCGGGGGCCTGGGGACCCTGGCGATCAACTACGGCTACTACCGCTTCCGTACCGATGTTACCGTGGCGGCGGTGATCGTTATTCTAATTTTGGTGGAGCTGGTGCAGTTTGCCGGGACCCTGTGCAGCCGCGCCCTGCTCGCCCGGCGGTAAGGCCGCGATTATTAAGGAGGAACATGATGATCAAAGCGATTGTAAGGCCGCTTTCGGTGGCGGCTCTGGCGCTTGCCCTGGCGGCGGCCCCGGCTTTTGCCGCAGGCACGAAGGGCCGGGCGGCGGGGGCCGGTTCTTCGGCGGCCCTGGTGGTGGGGGCTACGGCGATTCCCCACGCGGTCCTGCTGAACCTGGTAAAACCGGACCTGGCGGCCCAGGGAATCGAGCTGCGGGTTGTCGAATTCGCCGATTACGTGGTGCCCAACACCGCGCTGATCTCCGGGGACCTGGACGCCAACTTCTTCCAGCACCTCCCCTACCTGGAGGGGAACCCCGAATGGAGCCGCGCCCTGGCCAGCGCCTTTGGGGTTCATGTGGAACCTTTTGGACTTTACTCTGCCACGGTCAAGGACATTTCCGGCCTAAAGGACGGTTCCACCATCGCCATTCCCAACGATCCCACCAACGGGGGCCGGGCGCTGCTTCTGCTCCAGGCCAACGGGCTTATCACCCTGAAAAGCGGCGCCGGGATCGCCGCCACGCCGCTGGACATTGCCTCCAACCCCAAAAACCTGCGTTTCCGGGAGCTTGAGGCCGCCCAACTGCCCCGCGCCCTGGAAGACGTGGACGCCGCGACCATTAACGGCAACTACGCGCTGGAGGCGGGTTTGAACCCCGTCCGGGACTCGCTTATTATCGAGGGGGCCCAGTCGCCCTACGTGAACATCGTGGCGGTCCGCAAAGGTTCTGAAAGCGACCCCCGTATCCAGGCTCTGGAAAAGGCCCTGCGATCCCAAAAGGTCAAGGATTTTATCAGCACCACCTACGCCGATGGCAGCGTTGTGGCTATATTCTAACGGTTCTAACGGAGGTCCGTATGCAGGAAGTTTACGATTTTCTTAAAAAAGCCAAGACTTACTATCTGGCAACGGTAGAGGGGGATCAGCCCCGGGTCCGCCCGTTCGGGACTGTCAATGTATTTGACGGGAAGCTGTACATCCAGACCGGAAAGGCGAAGGATGTTTCAAAACAGATCGCCGCAAACCCCCGGGTTGAGATTTGCGCCTTCGATCCGGCGGACGGCGCCTGGATCCGCGTCCAGGCCACGGCCGTGGAGGACCCCCGGCGCGAGGCGAGGAAGAGCATGCTGGACGCTTACCCCTCGCTAAGGGGCCGGTATTCCGAAGATGACGGCAATACCCAGGTGCTGTACCTGAAGGACGCCGTGGCAGTCTTTGCCGGGTTTGGCAAGGAGCCGAAGACCGTCAAATTTTAAGCGGAAAGCGGCCCGCCCCCGGGCCGCTTTTTTTGTAGCCCTGTTTTTCCTGTCCACCGCAATATTCCCATGTATACGCGCCGGCCTTGTTAGCCTGGTGGAACACTATTGACATAAAGACCGGCTGGTGGTATCGTTTTTCTCGGATTGTGTTAGTTATACCTAACAGGAGGCTTTGATGCGCGACAAGCTGGCTGTCCCTGTTTTAATCGCCTTCTTTGGGGCAATGGCTGCCCCGCCGGTTCTTGCGGAGGCCGGCTACTGGGAGGGGCGGGAGCGGGAGATGCGCCTTGTTCTGACTGAATCGTACTACCGCTTTGTGGCTGGCGACATTGAAGGCGCCCAGGCCCAGGTGGATACGGCCTATAGGGAACACTACCGGGGGGATTTTGAAAGCAATGTCCGGACCGTTATTTCCGATGCGCGGGCGGACAACATAGGCGAGTGGTTTGACTATGTTAGAACCTCCCTGGCCTCCGGAAAGCCCCAGAAGGATATGCGGGAAGACTTTGACCAGCTTAACCGCCTGCTTTCGGTAACTGCCCGGCGGCTTGACGGCATAGAGGAGCCTGTCGCGGCATCGGTAAACTGGACCAAGACGGCCGGTGAGATGGCGGACATTCTGGGCAAAGCCTACGAGCGTTACCTGGCGGGGGACCCCGAGGGCGCCAAGGACGAGGTGGATGTCGCTTACTTTCAGTACTACGAAAAGCTGGGCTTCGAAAAGATCGTGCTGGCGCGTATTTCGGGCGAGCGGGCCAGTACGGTGGAGTACCAGTTCAGCGCCGCCAAAAGGGCCATCAGCCGGGGGGAGCCGGACGCGGCGGTAAAGGAAAGCCTTGACACCCTGGCGGGCTATCTGAAGGAGGACGCGGCCACGCTGGACAGCGTGGTGGAGAGCGCCCTGGGGGTGTTTCTGGGTTCCCTGCTGATCATCGTCCGGGAAGGTTTCGAGGCTATTATCATCGTGGGGGCCATTATCGCCTACCTCCTTAAAAGCGGCAACAAAAAAAGCGCCCCCCCGGTGTACTGGGGCTCCCTTATCGCCCTGGGGGTCAGCGTTGTTATGGCGTGGTTTCTGAACCGGCTCACCGCCACGGTGGCCGGCGGCCAGAGCCAGGAGATTATCGAAGGGGCCACGATGCTGCTGGCGGTGGTGGTGCTGTTCTATGTCAGCAACTGGATGGTGTCCAAGGCCGAAGCCGAAGCCTGGACCAGCTTTATCGAAAGCAAGGTACAGAGTTCCCTTGCCCGGGGCAGCGTGTTTTCCCTGGCCTTTGCCGCCTTTCTGGCGGTGTTCCGCGAAGGCGCGGAGACGATCCTGTTTTACCAGGCGCTTCTGGCCCAGACCCAGACCTACGTCAACATGATATGGCTGGGCCTGGGTATCGGCATTGTCCTGCTGGTGGTCATCTACATTTTAATCCGCTTCCTCAGCATCAAGCTGCCGTTAAAGCCCTTCTTTCTGGGTACCAGCATCCTGCTCTTTGCCATGTCCATCACCTTTGCCGGTAATGGCATAAAAGAGTTGCAGGAGGGGAACCTTGTCAGCGTAAGCCCCATACCGGGGCTTGGTTCGGTGGATATTCTGGGGATCTACCCCACGCTGGAAACCCTGATCCCCCAGATCGCGCTGCTGCTTGTAACGGTGGTCACGTTTGTTGTCCAGATCCGGCGGAACGCCAAAAGGGCGGCCCCGGCGGTTTCGTAGTTTGTGGTTTGTGGTTCGCAGGTAGTTTGGCAGATCGTAAATCGATCTGCTTTGCGGTGGTTACTAACCCGGTCTTGAGACCAGGGAAAAACTTTATAAGGAGAAAGTACAATGAAAATCAGAACACTGATGGTACTTCTTTTGATCGCCCTTTGCGCGGGCTTTGCCTTTGCCGGAGGGGAGAAGGAGGGGGCCCGTCCCGCCAGTACGGTAAACCCCGGCGAGGAAGCGGGCTTTGAGGAATTCCCCATTGGGGACGACAAGGAGCTTGGCCCCATCAACGTGGCGGGCGTGTATTTCCAGCCCGTGGACATGCTGCCCGTGGGGAACAGCCTTCCGGCGTCCCAGTCGGACATGCACATGGAGGCGGATATTTCCGCCGCCGAGGGGAATAACCTTGGCTACGGGGTGGGGGACTTTGTGCCCTACCTGACGGTGAAGTACGAGATCACCAAATCCGACGGCTGGAAAATTGACGGGGCCTTTATGCCCATGAACGCCAGCGACGGCCCCCATTACGGCGCCAACCTCAAGCTGAACGGCGCGGGCACCTACAAGGTCCGCTTCATCATTCAGAATCCCGACAGCTTCGGTTACCTGCTCCACGTGGATAATGCCACGGGGGTTCCCGGCCGGTTCTGGCAGCAGGCTCTGGTGGCTGAATGGGACTTTGACTTCGTTCCCCGGGTTTGGTAGGGTTTCCGCATTGGGGTAGGATTGGGGGGCAGGTTTTCTGCCCCCTATGTTTATGTTTTGTTTCGTGTTCTAATTCCTTCACAAAACGGGGGAGCATGTTAAAATATCTTATACAGGTTGTTCAGAATCTGTTAAATGTCGCTATTTTATCGGCCCTGCTGGCTGGCCTGGTCTGGAAGACCGCCGGGGGGGCGGGGAAGCGGCGGTTTTTGATCTGGGCCGCCGCAGGAAGCGCCGCCGCCCTGCTTGTCGCGGTACTGCGGCGCACGACCCGGCTTATCAACCGGGAGTACATCACCACCGCCGTCCTGTCCCTGGCGATACCGGGGGCTGTTTTTTTTATTCTCCTCCTGTGGGCGTTCCGAAAAAGGGGGGAGCTTGGGGAGAAGCTGCGGTCCTGGGCGGCGCCGGTCCTGGCCGGGGCGCTGCTGTTGTACAGCCTGCCCACGGTATTCCTCTACCCCCCGGAATTTGTTTTGCCGGGGCAGAGCGTATTTACCACCGATTTCCTCTACAAGCTGATTGGGTTCCTTGCGGGGATTCTTGTCGTGGTCCTGGGCGGCCTGGGGCTTTTCGCCACCGCGAAGGCCCTGCCCCTTAACCGGGTAAAAATCGT
>JAISMQ010000131.1 GCA_031276685.1 Treponema sp.
GCAGGAAGGGGCCTTCGTTGGCAAGCTCGTAGGAAAGGTAATCTTCCCCGTGATCGGTTTGGTAGCGGCCGGCCACCGCCGCCTGTTCCGGCTGGGGGTTCATCTGGACCAGGCCGCAGCTTGCGCAGCGCACGTATGAAAAGCCTTCGCAGGAAAGCCGGGGCCTGAACGCGGTCCCGCCGCAGATGGCGCAGGGAATAGTTTTGCTGTTTTCCCGCCTTACGGGGGTGGACCAGGTTTTGACTGCCCGCGACGATCGCGAAGGCACCTATTCTACCTCCAGGCGCCGTATAGAACTGTTTTCGTTCCCCATTACGTCGCGGGCGATCAGTTCCAGGGTTGTCTGCCCCCTGGTAAACCAGGTTTCCCCCAGATCGAAGGCGGGGTAGGGGGCGTAGACCGAGGAAACCGGTTCCAGCCCGTTGCGGCTTAGCACGAGCGTGCCGTTTCTAACGGAGTAGGTTTCAAAGCTGAGGGATCCCGCCTCCGCGCCGTTCAGGGAAACCATAATCCGGTGGGGGGCAAGCCGGATCGGGGAAGATCGGGCAAGGCTGTCCGTGACGGTGGCGATTATCGAGTAGGGGCCCTGGCTGATCCGGCTTTGGCCGGGCGGGATGATCCGCCCGTCGGAAGCGCGCAGCTGGACCTGCAGGATCTGCGGGGGGCTGTCGTCGGCGAGGGGGGCGATGATCAGGGACGGGTTTATCCAGCGGCGCTCGCGGCGGTCGAACAGGGCGAAGTAAAAACCTGTCTGCTCCGTCCAGCCGGACCTTCCGGCGGCGGCGAGGGCCTCCCCCCTCCGGACCTGCGGGGCCGGTTCCGGGGGCCGGCCGGGCGCGTTCCCCGCGTCGCGGGCGTCCTCGAAACGGCTGTAGATCCCCAGGATCCCGTCCCCGTGATCCAGGGCGGCCCAGGCGCCCAGCGGGGAGGGGAGGCGGGAGGCGGGCGCCTCCCTGCCCCGGTAAAAGACCAGTTCGCCCTGGTCCGCCGCCAGCACCGGGCCTTCCGCCTGGAACACCGTGCCCAGGACCGGCCGGCCCTGTTCGTTCAGGCCGAAGTTGGCGCTTACCTGGCCGTCCGCGCAGGGCCAGTCCATGGCCGGGAGGAGGGCGCGGGCCCCCAGCGCGGCCGCCAGGACAAGGGCCTTCCGTGCCGCGTTTCGAAAAAGCCCCGCTTGGCGGGGCGCCTTTTTTACCGCGCGGGCCGCAGGCCGCGCGTGTGCTGGTTTCATCATCACTGTTTCCCCTACCGTTTCCCCATCTCGAAGGCCGCCAGGACCTTGCCGCCTCCCAGATAGACCCGGGAACCGGAACGGTGGAGGAAGGCGTCGTCGCTGCGGAACGGGGCCCTAAGCACGATGGTTCCGGGCAGCCTGACGCCCACCAGTTCCATCTGCCCCGGCCGCGCCACAAGCGCGAAGAAGATCCCGCCGCCGCCCTCGGCGTCCAGGGCAAGGACCGTCCCGTCCAGCGGGATGGTCCGGTTTGCGCGGCCGCGCAGATCGTAGACGCCGATGCCCCCCTGCCGCTCGAAGATCACCCGGCTGTCGTTGTCAATGAACGAGATATGCACGGGGCGTCTAAAGCCGTCCTCCAGGAATTCGTGGTAGATGACCCGGAATTCGCCCCGCGCCGGGTCGCCGTAGCGTTCCAGAAGCAGGAAGCGCTGATCGTCGATGCCGGAGATGATCCCTATCCGGCTGCCGTCCTGCGAGAACGCGCAGCCCAGAATCCCCGATATCCGGGAACCGCCGGGCTCGAAAAAGTAAAACCGCCTGCCGTCCCGGTCCAAAATTTCCACCGCCCCGTCCAGCGATCCGGTCAGGACAAAGCCTGCGGCGCCGTCAACGCAGGTAAGGGGGGCCGCGAAATCGTAGGACCAGAGGGGCCGGCCTTCCCCGTCAAGGGCGGTCAGGGTGTTCATCTCCCGGCCGATAAGGAACAGGCGGCCGTCCAGGTACAGGGGGTAGCCCTGGACGCCGCCGCTTTCGTCGATGGTAAACAGCGAATTTCCCGCGTTGTCCAGTATTTCTATCTGTTCCGGCGCGTCATCGTACTCCGCCCAGTAGGGGGCGGAGAGGAAGACGTTCCGCTGCCTGACCCGGTTGATGGGCAGGGTACCGCCGGGGTCCGCGTAGCCGAAATGGTCCCCCAGGCGGAAGGGCAGCGCGCCGGAGGCCGCGGCTTCGGCGGTATCGCCCGCTTCGGGGGCCTGCGCGCCGGGGAGGGGCATTGAATAGCCTGATTCCAGGGAGATAAGCCAGCGGGGGATCATGATGGTTTCCCGGGGGACGGGGCGGGCGGCGACAAATATGTACACCGCGAACAGGGCCAGCGCCCCGGCAATCCAGTATTTCCGCCTTTCCTTCGCCACTGTCCCCCCCGCGCCGTGTCCGGCGTCCCCCAAATCTGACATTTTGATCGGGATACAGTATTATAAGTGCTTATGAACGTTGATGACAAGCAAATGGATCGCCTCTTCGCCCTTGCCCGCGCGGCGGCGGAACACGCCTACGCCCCCTACTCGAAGTTCCGGGTGGGCGCGGCCCTGCTGGCGGCGGACGGCCGGATCTTTACCGGATGCAACGTGGAAAACAGGTCCTTCGGCCTTACCGTCTGCGCCGAGCGGAACGCCGTGTTCCAGGCCGTGGCCCAGGGCTGCCGGTCCTTCGCCGCATTGGCCGTCGTTACGCCGGACAGCTCAGGCCCGGTGGGGCCCTGCGGGGCCTGCCGCCAGGTCTTAAGCGAGTTCATGGGCCCGCAGTGCCGGGTGCGTTTTGGCCCGGGAACAGGGCCGTCGTCCCCGGTGGACACGAGCCTGGGGGAGCTTCTGCCCTTCGATTCGCTGCACGATCTGGGCCTGCATTTGGCGGAAAACAGCGCGGCTTGTTGACATTTTGTTACATTCTCCGCATAGTCTGGGTAATGTTAAGCGATGATATCCTGACTATCGAGGAAGTCGCCAACTACCTGCGGGTTTCCGAGCGTACCGTTTACGAGTGGATTCAGAAAGGGGAAATCCCGGCGGGTAAAATCGGTACGGTCTGGCGTTTCAAGAAGTCGGAGATCGAACGCTGGGTGAACGACCGCCTCCAGGACAGCCGCCTGCCCCCCCTGGTTTCCGCGCCGCCGGTGGCCCGCATCCTTTCCCCGGACCGGATAGTTTTTCTCAATTTTTCTTCCAAACGGGACGTGCTTGCCGCGCTCTGCGAAAATTTGGCCGCCGCCCCCCAGATAAAGAACCGCCAAGAACTGTTCACGGAGATCATGAAGCGGGACGAACTGATGAGTACCGCCATCGGCAGGGGTATCGCCATCCCCCACGTGCGGCTTTCCAGCGTCACCGATCTTGTGGTTTCCGTGGGGGTAAGCGGGACGGACATTGTCGATTTTCAAACGCTGGACGACGAGCCGGTGCGGCTGATCATCATGATCGCCGCCGCCTACAGCCAGCACGCCTACTACCTTCGGACCCTTTCGTTTTTTAGCGCGAGGCTCAAGAATTCCCAACTGCGGCGCGCCATCGTAAACGCCAGCGAGCCGCAGGAGGTGTACCGCCTGCTGAGCGGCATGCCCTAAGGCTTCGCGCGCGCCCTACTCGAACATCACCCCCAGCCATTTGGCGGCCTCGCTCACGTTCCTGCCGATAAGGCCCAGGCCGACCGCCGCCGTGGTTTCCGCCACCAGGTACTGCCGGTCCCCCAGGGGGAGGCGGGCGCCCGGCCCCTCCAGATCGGCGATTCCCATGGCGTGGCCGTATTCGCGGGAGACCATGATGCCCGCGGGTATGTTGGCCTGGGCGAGGAACAGGGCCCAGAGCATGGCCCGTGAATCGCAGTCCCCCCTGCCTTCGGTTATGGCGCTTCCCAGGTTCACGACGTCGCTGCCAATTAGGTCCCGCTCGTAGCGGAAGCCCTGCACGTAGGACAGGGCCCGGGCGGCGAGGGCGTAATCGTCAAGGCCCGCCGCGATCCCCCCCGCGCTTCCGCCCGCCGCGTCCGGCCCCGGAACGCTGCGCGTCCCGCCCAGTACGGCTTCGGCGTTCCAGCTTCGCTCCAGTTGGAACAGGGCGTCGGCAAGCCGTTCCCAGGAATCCCGGCGGATCATCCGGTAGAAGCGGCGCCAGGCTTCCTGCCACCGGGGGCCCCCCTCGAACAGGCGCAGCACCTGGAATTCCCGGTCCACAAGGCCCTGGGCCGCTTCCGCGTCCCCGCCGGCGATGCGGGCGCTCAGGGCGGTGTTGTACAGCCGCGTTTCCGCCGTTTCGCCCCGGGGCCAGGCGAATTCCGTAACGGGGCCCCAGTAGTACCGTTCCGCCCCGGTGGGGGCGATGGAATCCAGGCAGGAAAGGCTGAGAAGCTCCAGCCCCGTATTCCCCGCCGGCCCGTAGGCCAGGGCCAAAAGCTGATCCTCCCCGCGGTCCACGCAGAGGGCCCAGCCCTGGTAGGCCCGGGCCCCGCCCGCCCCCCCGCCCCGCGCAAGGGGCCTTCCCGCGCCGTCCAGGACGAACTCAATCCGGGCCAGGGCCGCGCGGAGGCCGTGGGAGTCGTAGGATTCGATTCCGCCGGGCTCCCCGGCGGGGATCCCGAGGCCGGCGCGGGCCCGCTCCAGACGCGCCGCCGGATCGCCCCCTTCCCCGCTTAGCTCCATCTCGAAAACCGCGCCCTGCCCGTTGGCGAAGGAACGCTGGGCGGCCCCCTGCGTACGGCGCTCCTGGTACCCGGGGGGCAGGTCGATCAGCACGCCGGCGTAGGGGGAGTAGGGCTCCGCGCCGAGGGGGGCAGGGCACAGGGCGGGAGGCAGGGTAAGGAACAGGGCGAGGGCGAAAACCCGCGCCGATCTTCCGCTTATCATGGCGCTTTCAAAATCTGTATAATTCCCCCCTGCCGATGAAACGTATCTAGAACCTGTTAGAAAACGGGGACTGCCTGGTCCTCAACAAGCCCGCGGGCCTGGCGGTCCAGGGCGGGAAGGGCGTGGGCGTCTCGCTGGACCGGATCCTGGAGGCGGAATTCTCCCCCCGGCCCCTCCTGGTTCACCGGCTGGACCAGGATACCTCCGGGCTGATCCTGGTGGCGAAGCACCGGGAGGCGGCGGCCCGTTTTTCCGCCCTGTTCGCGCCGGGCGGGAAGGCGGCGGGGCGGGT
>JAISMQ010000132.1 GCA_031276685.1 Treponema sp.
TTTATTCGAAGGGGGGTCGAATACCCCGCCCCTTGGGGCGGTTGAATTCCTGCGCCAAGGATGGCGGGGTAGAGACCTCCCCCGTGCAAAATGAGAAAAGTCCGCAGGACTTTTTCTTCTCGACCGAAGATACCCCGCTGCTCTGCGGCGGTGGTCTTCATTCGGGCTGTTGTTACCGAAAGGCGCGGAACCCGGGGCATTGCCCAGCCTGGTTCTTTCCCGCGCTTGCTTTTGACAAGCATCACCGCGCACGAAAGCGCTAGTGAAAAGCAGGTAATGGGCGGCAAAAATACAAAGTTATCTGTTTTTACCATGCCTGCCGCCGTAACAACGTTAAACAGCAGTAAAAGCGTATTATGGGCTGCCGCCTTTCCCAAAAAAAAGAACCCGCCGATAACGGTGTTCGTAAAACCGCTTTTTGAATACAGAACAAGCCGGGGAACCGCATTGTATTTTTTTAGAGAAAGAAGCTGCGCTGCAAGGACAAGGGCGGCGGCAATCATGACAAATTGCCGGGTTTCCAGCGCCATTATCATGCTTTTTCTTCCCACTGCCAGCGAAAAAAGAATCACTACAACCCCCGCAACGCCCACCGGGGAAATTTTAACAAAGTACCGCACCCTTGTGGCGGCTATTTTGAGCCAGAACAAGGCCAGGGCCATGTTTTATACTCCCCGGGCCGGGGCGCGATCCCAGGGGAAGGGCTTTGCCCCGTCAAGCCAGGCCACGAATTGCGAAGCCGTGCGTGGGGAGCGGCTGTTGAACCACCGTTCCCAGCGCAGGGCGTCTTCCCGGAACCTGCCGTCCGGCACGATGCCCCGCCGCGCCGCGATAAAAGACGCGATGCCAAGGTACTCCTCCTGGCCGGGGGCGGTAAAAAACACGGTAAGGCCAAAACGGTCCGCCAGGGAAAGCTGTTCCTGCACGGTGTCGGAGGCCCGGGATTCCCCGTCCCCTGCGCCGCCGGGCTGGCCGGCCCGGTGTTCTTGCAGCAGGTGGCGGCGGTTGCTGGTGGCGTAGATGGCCGTATTGGGGGGCCGCTTTTCCACGCCCCCCTCCAGCAGGGCTTTGGCGCCGGTAAAGGAATCGCCAAGGCCCTCAAACGAAAGATCATCGATAAAAATGACGAATTTAAGGCCCCTGGAGGCGGTGAATTCCAGGACGGCGGGGAGTTCCCCCATGTCCGCTTTGCGGAGTTCCAGCAGCCGCAGGCCCCGGTCCAGGTATTCGCGGCACACCGCCTTGACGGTGGCGGACTTCCCGGTCCCCCGGTCGCCGTAGAGGAGCAGGTTGTTGGCGGCCTTCCCTTCCAGAAGCGAGAGGGTGTTGTCTATTACCAGCGAGCGCTGATCCTGGTAGCCGGAAAGGTCCGCCAGGGATACGGGGTCGCTGTTGGGCACGGGCTGCGGAAAGCCGGGGGCCTCCGGGGGCCGCGTCCAGCGGAAAAACCCGCGATGGGAGAGGGCGCCCGCGCCGTGCCGCCTGACGTGGGCGGCAAAGGCTTCCAGGGAACTGCCCCAGGACCCGTCGCGGAGGGGACCCGTCCCCCCGGTTTCCTGCATCTCGCACAGAGCCCGGGCCTCCGCCTCTACGCCTGCGGCGGCGTCTTCCAGGCCGGAAGAGCGCAGGCGCTGGGCAAGGCCAAAGCCCAGCGCGGGGATGTCGAAGGCCGCGAGGCGGCCCAGGCGCTCCAGGTCGCCGCCGGCCAAGTGGGACAGAAAGGCCCCGGCCTCCAGGCCCCGCTCCGCCGCCAGGGTAAAGGGGTTGTCGCTGGCAAGCGCGAATTCCCGGACGCGGGAAAAAAAGCCCGGCCCGGCAGCCCCCAGTTCCCCCATAAGCGCCGCCCAGCGGCGCGGCAGGTTCTGGTTTTCGCAGAGGCCCCACTCCTCCACAAGCGCCCGGAAACTTTTAAGCAGCGGGCGTTCCCCGCAGTCTTTGAACACCGTAAGCCCCGCCAGGTCCGCCAGGGCTGCGGGGATTGCGGGGACGGAACCCCCGCAGCCTCCGGGCGCGTTTTTCACACTCATAGCAATAAACCTACGGACTTGACAGGACCTTAGCAATAGGCGGAAAAATATGGGATGCGGCGGGGCCCTAAGCCCGGCCGGACCGTTTGTAAGGACAGAACCATGATCTTTTATTCCCTCAGCACCGTTTTTTTTCGCAATTTGGCCGACGCCGGGCTCTTTGTCGGGGGGAAAGATGTCTTTTTAGTCGGCGAAAACGGGCAGGGGAAGACAAATTTCCTGGAAGCCCTGTACGTTGCCGCATACGGATCCTCGTTCCGGGGCTCCGCAGACGGGGAATTGGCCAGAACCGGGGAGAAAAGCTACGCGGTCCGGGCGGAAATTGGCCCCGGGCCGGGGGACGATCCCGGTTTGCTCCGCCACGAGCTTCACATTAAGTACGAAAAAAGCAAAAAAACAGTGTTTTTGGACGGGAAACGGGTGGAAGATCGCCGGGATCTGATCTCCGTGGTACCCTGCGTCGTATTCTGCCACGAGGACATGGAATTCGTATCGGGAAGCCCCGAACGGCGGCGCTGGTTTTTTGATCAGAGCCTCTCCCTGTGCGACAGCCTGTACCTGGACGATCTAAGAAATTTCCGCCGGATTCTGAAATCCAGAAACGCCGTCCTCCGCGAAAACGGGCCCGGCGGGCCTTCCGCGAGGATCCTGGACGCCCTGGACCCCCAGTTGGCGGTCTACGGCCTAAAGCTGATGGAACGGCGGGAAAAAACCGTGGAAACCTTTTCCGCCCTCTTTGAACCGCTGTACCGGGAGGTTTCCGGCATCGGGGGCATCACGATCCGGTACCGCCCGTCCTGGAAGCCCCGCGACATGGACGGGGTGGCCGCGCTGCTCGCGGAACGGCGGGATGCCGACTGTTCCGCGGGCCTAAGCCTTACCGGGCCCCACCGGGACCGTTACGTTTTTTGCCGGGGGCCGGAAGAATTCGCCGGGAAAGCCTCCACGGGCCAGCGGCGGCTCCTGGCCCTGCTGCTGCGGGCGGCCCAGGCCCGGATCTTTTCCGGCAGCACCGGGAAAAACCCGGTACTGCTCCTTGACGACGTTCTTTTGGAAATGGACGGGGAAAAACGGCGGCGCTTTCTTTCGGTCATGCCGGCCTACGACCAGGCCTTCTACACCTTTCTCCCGGAGGAACCCTACGATCACTACATCCAGCACCGGGCGGGCGGCCCGGACGGGCGGCCCGGCGGGGATCGGCAGGCCGGAACTCTGGTATACTGCGTCAAGGACGGCGTTCTGCGGGGGAAGGATGAAACGGGCGGGTGATTATTTAACGGCGATTATTGACGCGGATCTCTTCAAAAAGGCCAAAACCTTTTCGGGCTTTTTTTCGTCCTGGGCGCAGGTGTGCCAGAGCTGCGGCATAGCCGCCGCCGCAGGCCACAGCCGGATACGGAATCTGGAAAAGGGGATTCTGGTGGTAGAGGCGGACCATCCCGGCTGGGTCCAGATACTGCAGACCAAGGCCGAGTGGATCCTGGACAGCACCCGGCGGCGTTTTCCCGAACTGGATATCCGGGGCATCTCCCTTACCCTGAGCAAGGGCGAAACCCCCGCGCCCCAGGGCAGCTCGCAGCCCGCGCCGCAGACCCAACCTGATCCGCAGCCCGCGCCACAGGGCGGCCCGCAAACCGTACCGCCGCAGGGGGACCCGCAGCAGGACAGGCATGCCGCCCCGGCGGCCTGGGACCGGATAGCGGACGAGGGTTTTAAGGCTTCCCTTAAGCGCCTGGAACAGAGTATCCGGGAACGGGAACGATCCGGTTCCGGAAAAACCGGGGGGAAAAAACAACGGCCCCGGTAAGCCGCCCGTCGCCCTATTCGCCCTGCGGCCTCTGCCCCAGGCGCTGCTCGGCGGACCGCCTGGCGGGGGCCGGGGGCCTGTGCGGGGAAACGGCGGAACTTCGGCTGGCCGCCGCGTCCATCCACCGGGGGGAGGAGCCGCCCATCAGCGGCCGGGGCGGTTCGGGGGCCATTTTTGTAACCGGCTGCGGCCTGGGCTGCAATTTCTGCCAGAACTACCAGATCTCCCGCCTTGGCATGGGCCGGGCCGTCAGCCCCGCCGAGTTTGCCGCCATTACGCTGGCCCTTGAACATGCGGGGGCGGAAAACATCAACATCGTTACGGGAACCCACGCCGCGCCTGCCATTGCTTTGGGCCTGGACCTTGCCAGGGGCCGGGGGCTGTCTATCCCGGTACTCTGGAATTCATCGGCCTACGAGGACGATGCCGCGCTGGATCTGCTGCGGGACCGTGTGGACGTGTACCTGCCGGATCTAAAGACCCTGGACCCCCAGGTGGGGGCGCGGTTTTTCAGGGCAAGCGACTACCCCCGCTGTGCGGAGGCGGCTATTCTGCGGATGCTGAGCTTCCAGGGGGAACTGCGCTGGAAGGCGGCCGCGGCGGACGGCGGGGCCCCCCGTTCCGAACCCGTTCTGGCGCGGGGGGTCATTATCCGGCACCTTATCATTCCCGGATACCTTGAATCCACCAGGGAAGTTATCAAGTGGTTTTGCCGCCACGCCCAGGGCAAGGCCCTCCTCTCCCTGATGACCCAGTACACCCACTGCGCCGGGGCGGGGCAGTCGCCCG
Source organism: Treponema sp. (assembly GCA_031276685.1). Classification (GTDB taxonomy): domain Bacteria; phylum Spirochaetota; class Spirochaetia; order Treponematales; family Breznakiellaceae; genus JAISFT01. The sequence continues at coordinate 4,624 of JAISMQ010000132.1, forward strand.
AATCCCCCGCGCCCCAGCGCTACCTGGGCCGCGAAGAGTACGAGCGGGTAATGGAATGGCTTACGGAGTACGGAGTCGAGGATGGTTTCTACCAGGAACCCGCGCCGGGCCGGGACTGGCTGCCCGATTTTAACAGGACAAACCCCTTTTCTTCCCGCCTTTCCCGGCCCGTCTGGCACTGGAGCGTCCCGGTTCAGCGCTAAAAGTCTTTGCGCCTGCCGCCCGTAAGGCGAAGGTGCAATATTACGGCGCGTTTTTTATTGTCGACAACCCGCATTGCTATGCGCGTGTAAAGCCCCAGTTTTTTTGAAAGCAGCTTTCGCGCATCGGAAAAAAACACGCGCTCCTCTATCAAATCGGCGCCGGTCTTGCGGGCAAAATTAGCAGCATTGTTGACGTAAAAGCGCATAAGCGCGTTGGTGTTGCCTGTTTTTTTTACATAGTTGTTCG
>JAISMQ010000142.1 GCA_031276685.1 Treponema sp.
CTGGGGAAGATGGGCCACTCCGAGCGCTGCGGCGACTTTGTACACATCAACATCCCCGGCAACAAACGGCAGCGGATCTTCGAGGCGGGGGTCGCGTACTTCCGCTGACTATAACGCAGAGCAGTACAATGCGGCGCAATACGTGCGGCGCAATATTTGCGGCGGGGACCGGCTTACCTTACGATCTTTTCGCCGGGCAGGTACTTTTCCAGAATTTCCCGCAGTTCGCTTAAAATAATGGGCTTGGCAAGAAAGTCGTTCATCCCCGCCCGCAGAAACTGTTCCCGCGCCCCGGACAGGGCGTTTGCCGAAAGCGCGACAATAGTAATGCTGGCAAAGCGGCCGCCCATATCCCTAATCGCCCTGGTGGTATCCAGCCCGTCCATACCGGGCATCATGTGGTCCATAAAAACGATGTCGTAATCGGCCCGCTTTACCTTTTCAACGGCCTCTTCCCCTCCGGTGGCGGTATCCGTAGTAATTCCGTACTGTTTTAACAGGCCGCTGACCACCGTAAGGTTCACCAAATTGTCATCGACCACCAGTATTCTTGCGTTTACAACCTTAAAGGAAGCGGCTATGCCCCTGCGCGTTTCCGCATGCCGTTTCTGGTAGTCCCTCTTGCCGTTCAGCATATCCGCCAGGGCGCATATCAGGACGGGCCGGTTCAGCGAATTCGGTATAAGGCTGTCGTATTTTTCCGATACTTCTTTGAGGAGTACGAATTTTGGGCTGGCGGCGCCCAGGTACCCGGCAAATTCATCCCTGCCGGAACTGTCAAGAAAAAAGTGGGTAAAGCCGCCGGCCTTTATCAATTCCAGGGCCTGGCCAATTTCCCCGCAGACTTCGCCGGGGACGTTCAGGCTTTCCAGCATATCCCGGAACGCCCCGGCGTTATAGGAAACAGGTTCGTAGCAAAGCACCCTTAAGCGTCCCGGATTATCCACGGCGGCCAGCTTCCCCTGGTGCGGGCCCTTGCAGACGACGTAAAAAGAAAACCTGGACCCCTCGCCGTACACGCTTTCCACGTTCATGCTGCCGCCCATCAGTTCCACCAGCCGGTTGGTTATGGCGAGCCCCAGCCCGGTACCTTCGATACTCCGGTTTTTGCGGGTGTCGAAGCGTTCAAATTCGGTAAAGAGGTCCTTCAAATGCTGTTCGGCAATGCCGATTCCCGTATCCGTAACGGAAAAATGAAGCCGCAGCTCCCCGTCTTCGGGAAGCTCGGGCCAGACGCGGAGCTGAATGTGGCCCGAGGGGGTAAATTTTACAGCGTTGGTAAGAAGGTTGATCAGGCACTGCTTTAGCCGGACCTCGTCGGTGTTTATGAACGGCGGTATGTCCTTTGAAATAGCGGTCGTAAAGGCAATCCCCGCGCTTACGGCTTTAAGGCTGATCATATTAACCGTATCGTTGATAAACGCGCTAAAACTAAAAGGCTGGGGGATAATTTCCATTTTCCGGGCGTCGATCTTGGAAAAGTCCAGAATATCGTTGATGATATTCAGCAGGGACAGTGCCGCGCCCTTGATTGTATCCGCCCTGGCCACCTGTTCGCTGTCCAGGGGATTCTGGAGCATAAGGTCGGTCATGCCGACAATGGCGTTCATCGGCGTCCTTATCTCGTGGCTCATGTTTGCCAAAAAATCGCTTTTGGCGCGGGCCAGCGATTCCGCCTCGTTCTTTGCCTCCATAAGCTCGGTAACGTCGATCCACTCAAAAAAACGCGAGTATTTCTTTTTTTCAAGGATGGTCGACCGCATCCAGAGCCAGCGTTTTTTGTCCCCTATGGCGACTTCAAACACATCCGCCACAGGGTTGTCCCGTTCCATAATCTCCTGAAGAATTACCCGTATCCCCCCGGGCGGGAAAATATCGAGGAGGGGGCGGCCAAGAACGTACTGCCGCCGGGAAATGCCCAGCAGTTTTGTCAGGGTATCGCTGATATAATCGACTTCGGCCTTTTCGTTGATAATGACCAGGAACGAAGGCGTTGTTTCCAGCAGGGTTTCAAAAGTGCTGTTGATCTTTTCAATCTTGATAACCTGATTCTGGATTAGGCAGGATATGCTGTAAAGCAGAATCCCGATTATCTCGAAAATAGCAAACTCAAGTATGCTTTGATGCCACGGGAAGCCCGGCCCCAGAATATCAAAACCGGGAAGGAACACCAGCGGCAGCAAAACGGCGTTGGTAAGGCCCATGTAGATCAAAAAGCCCCCGGGGTAGAGAAAACAAAAACTGACGATTTCCCAAACAATAACACTGATAATAAAAACCCGGTCCGACCCCATTATCAGGACAATCACCAGTTCGATATATACGGAAAGAGACGGCAGCAGCCAGGATTTAACGTAGGGCTTGATGCTGCGCGGCAGGCCGATGCCGCCAAGGCAGAGTTCCTCCAGAATTACTACGATTAGGCGGTACATCCGCTCCTCCCCGGGGGGGACAAACACAAAGCAATACACCATGCCAATGGCGCAGTAGAGCAGGATCATGGCAACGATGATTACCTTAAAAACCCAGTTGGTCATCCAGGGCCAGGTTGTGTTTGGCGTGGTCATACTGGTGAAATTCCAAATTCGTGCAGTACATCCTGGCCGACATTGTCGGGACACACAAAATCTACCGCGTTGGGGATAATTTCGTAATTGACGGCGGCATCGTAGAAGTGTTCGCCGTCTATACAGATATGCATAATCTGGTCCGATGCTATGCTGGCGGTCCTGGCCCGGTAGTGGGATATGTAATTGGGCCATTTATCATAACGCCCGTGGACGTAATCAAGGACCAGGCGGGGTATTCTGATGTTTGATACGTGCTGTATCAGGTAAACGTCCAGAACGCCGTCATTGGGCCGGGCATCTGCCGCCGGATTCAGGCCGCTGCTCAAGTAGGGCCCGTTTGCTATCAGTATGCTGCGGTAGCTTCCGTGCAGGGGTGTTCCGTCAATCATAACCCGGTAAGACTGGGCGCTTTCCTTCCTGAAGCAGTAGTAAAGGGCCAGCGCAAGGTAAATTCCCCCGCTCTGGACAAGGCTGCGGGGTAAAAACTTCATGTTTTCTACGATGCTGTCCCCGTGCCGGGAAGCGATAGCCTCCACCCCCAGGTACCCGGCGCAGATACCGTAATTGTTCCCGCATTTTATAAGGTCAAAAGAAGAAACGCCGGAAAAAACCAGTTTTTTCAGGGACCGGAAACAATCTATCCGGTCTTTCCCAAAGTACCACAAAAAAGTGTTGTCCAAGCCGAAGGGCCAGCAGGCCACCTGCACGTTGGGCAGCCCGACCACGCCGTTGATAACCTCGAACAGGGTGCCCATGCCCCCCACCGCGTAGACCCGCACGGTTCTGTCCGCGCCGGAAACATAACGGCGGACAAATACTACGGCGTCCCGCTTCCAGCGGGTGACGTGGATATCATAATTAACGTAGGGGAACCCGGCAAAAAAGGAACGGATCTCGCGGCATACTTCATCGGTCCGCCCTTTAAGAAAAAATGCCTTTGGGTTGATGATAAAAAGGTGCCTCATGGTTTTAATGCTCCGGGGGCTCCCCCGGCTTAAAACATTCCAGCAAAAGGCCCATGTCGCGTTCCGCCCCGTCGTAGTCCATGCACTCAAGGGCGTCGGCAATCCTTTCAAGCAGTTCCGCTACCGGCGGCAGATCCCCGCCCGGCGGGGCGTAATTTTCCCAGGAATAGGCCCGCAGGGAGGCGATGCGTTCCCCGGCCCCGGCAGAATCGAACATGCGGGAGGCTTCCAGGGCCTGTTCCAGACCGGCGACCAGCTCCGGGATACTGCCCGGCCCCCGGGAGGGGGCTTCCGCCTTTTTGGTAATGGCCTCCAGCCGCGCAGCAAACCCGGCAAGCTGTTCCTCGAAGGCCGGGTACTCACGGGCGCAGAAGGCGGCGTCCCCCGCCTTGGCGGCAAATTCCAGCTCCCTGGCCCGCTCCCCCAGCCCGCCCGCGCCTATGGCGTTTAAGGCCCCCTTCATCCCGTGGATCTCGATGCCAAAGGCCGGGAGATCGCCGGCGCAGAGGTCCCGCATGATCCGCGTCTTCGCGGCAAAGGACTTGGCGGAGATCCGCAGCAGATCCCCGTACTGTTCCCCGGCGCCGCCCGAATGAAACAGCCCCTTGTCCACGTCAAGGCCCCCGATGGCGCGGGCGGCTTTGATTACCGGGAGTTCGTCTTCCGGCGCGCCGTCCGCAGGCGCATCGCCTGCCGGCGTGTCCGTTGCGGGCGCGTTGTCAGCGGGTACGCTGCCCGCGGGTACGTTGTCCGCGGAGATTCGCGCAGCGCCGGCCTCCCGCTGGCTAAGCATAAAGGATATGGTCTCCGACAGAAAAAGCAGGGCCGCGTCGTTGTGGACCACGGGCCCCGTTTCGCCGTCGCCTTCCAGGATAAGGTAGCCCCGCAGTTCGCCGGCGGCCAGAAACGGGAGAATGCAGAGAAACAGGCTCTTCTCCCCGGCAAAGCCGATCTTCTGCTCCCGCATGGCGTTGGCATTCAGCGAAACGTACTTTTTTCCGGCAACAAGACCCGCCGCCTGCCTGTGGTACAAAAATTTTTCCCCTTCTACCCGCCGCATACCTTTGCCCGGTTCAAAGTACGCCGCAACCCCGGCGCTGTCCCCGGTAACGCACACCAGCGTGGCCTTACGAACCACAAAAAAATCGCCGATAACGGGCATTACCTCGTCAAACACATCTTCCATGCGCCCGTCCCGGTACAGGGCCCTGTGCAGCCGGGTATACATGTCCAACAGATTTTGCGAACGCTCCCGCATGATCATGTGTATTCTAAGCTGCTCAACCATCCGGTGTAGGGAGTCTGCCATAAGGCCTATTTCATCTTTAGTATTAAACCGGATTATTTCTGTGTCAAATTTTCCACGGGATATGGCGTCACAGGCCAGGATAAGGTCGTGGACAGGCTTTGACACGCGCCGGTAAAGATAGCGGAGGACAAGGGCAGAGATGATCAGCAAAATACCGATGGCACACAGGACGAACCGTAAAACGGGGGCCGCATCGGCTTTGTCGTTGAAAACAAACCGGACAATAAAAACCGATCCGATAATGTAGAACAGCATTAAGGGTATCACCGCGAAAAGAAGTATCTTTGACCAGATGGTATCCTTCACGTCCCTGCCTCCCGGGCGTCTTGTGGTAGGGGTAGTTCCCGTATCACTTAAAAATGTTCAGACGCCCGTATTTATGCCATTTTCCTGAATTGCGCTTGCTTGCCTGGTCGATCAGCCGGAAGATATATGCGGCAAAGTTATCGTCGTCCCCCGTCTCCTGGGATATGAAGCCCAGGGTAACGTAGGGTTCCGCAGCGGACGAGGCGAGAAGGCCCTGGGCAAAGGCCCGGAACGCGGCGGCGGCCGGAAGGCCCAGCAGATCCGCCTGATCATCGCGGGCGGAACCCGGATCGGGGGCGACCAGGGAGAGGACGCCGGAACGCCGCGCCCGGAAGATCCCCGCCAGCTCCCTGACCAGAAAAAACCAGCCTTTGATGTGGTCGTTTACCAGAACCTCGATGTCCAGGGGCTGCAGCTCGGCGGCGGGGCGGCGGAACGAAGGGGGGCTGCAGACAAGGACGGCCTCGTCAATACGCTCAAGCTGGTGCGTCGCGGCAAGGACCAGGGTGCGGGCGGATATGGGGCTGCCGGGATTCCAGACCAGGGGTATAACCCCGGCTCCGGGTTCCGCCGCGGGGCTGTAGTCCGGGAGGGGCCCCCTGGCCTGGCCGGAAAGGCGGTTTGGCAGCAGGACCTGGGCAAAACGTTCCACCCGCCTTGCGGCCTGGGCCGCGATGGCGGCGCAGAGCAGCGAATCGTTCCCCGATATGAAAATTCCCCTGGTCATTGTCAAAGTGTATCCTTAGACACCCCCCGCCGCAAGGCCGCGTACCAAAAAAAGGCCGCCCGACGAACGGGCAGCCTGAATTGCCGTTACTTTGGGGAAGTGTTACTTTACGGCGGCGCGCTTAAGCTGCAGCAGTTCCTGCAGGCCCAGGCGGTTAAGCTGGGCGATATACGCATCCCACTCGCGGTCGATGTCGGCCTGGCCGCTTACCCATTCGGCCTGCTTCTGCTTGACGTAATCGGTAATGGCGGTCTGGAGGTCGGCGGCCCGCTTGGCGTTGGCCTCGGTCAGCCAGAGCGCGGGCATGGGCGTCGCTTCCAGGAAGGGTTTGTACAGCGCGTCCCGGACATCCAGCTCTTTGTACTCGTTCTCCCAACCCGGCCTGGGCTGTTCTTTCCAACTGGGCCGGCGGTACTTAGGCAGGGAAGCCACAGAATAACCGCCCCAGCCGTTCCGGTCCCGCTCGTCCTGGGTCCAGGAGGAGGTGTCGATACCCTGAAAGTACTGAATACCGTTTACCAGGTCCAGCATTTTCCAGGTCCTTCCCAGGGGGCCCGTATCGCACTCGGTGCTGTGAATGGGGTCGTAGACCCGGTCAAGCCAGTCCAGGATCTTTTGGGCCTTGGCTGTGGCCTTGTCGGTAATGGCAAACTGGGTGCGGAACAGGGTTATCCCGTTGTTGTTGTTCCGGAATACCGGCTTTGCCACGCCCGGCGCCTTGAGTACCGGCAGGGGCGCCCAGCCCTGCCAGTTTTTCGAAGGATCCGATTCTTTAACCTTGGGATCGACTTCCGCCAGGAAATCGCCCGCGCCGTAGGCGATAGAAGAGCCGTAGAGCCCCTGCTTCCCCTTGGCCTTCCAGGTTTCCTCGTTCTGGGTAAAGAGTTCCGCATCTACCAGCCCTTCTTTGTAGAGCCCCGCGAAGTACTTGATAAATTCCCGGTACTCGGGCCGGATAATGGTGCTTTCCACCCGGCCGTTGATAACCGCGAAGTACCCGGCGTTGTTTGCGGCGCCGGAGGCGTTTACCCCGAACCAGCCGGCAAGGGTCCCCAGATGCAGGTTGTTGGGGGTCCCGGAGAAGGGGATGATCTTCTGGCCGTTTACCGGAGGGATCTTGTCCCGGAAGGCGATAAGCACCTGCCGGAATTCTTCGGTGGTGGCGGGCATTTTAAGGCCAAGCTGGTCGAGCCAGGCCTTGTTGATCCAGGGGTTAAACGAAACCAGGGGTTCCCCCACGATGTAGGGCGGCGAATAGATGTGGCCGTCGGGCAGGGTCATGCTCTGCCGGACACCGGGCTGGGCCAGGGCCTCTTTAACGTTGGTGGTGTTAGCGATGTAGCCTTCCAGCGGGATTATGGTCCCGTCGGCGGACAGGGTCATGATGTCGTTATCCCCAAGGATCCACCCGCCTATGGCGTCGGGGTAGTTTCCCGTAGCCAGCAGGATGTTCTTCTGCTCCACGGCGGCCTGGTAGGGGAAATTCATAAGCTGGACCTTGACACCGATCTCCTTGGCGATTGCGTCGTAAAGGCCGTAAAACCCGTCCGTATAGCCCCTGTCCGCATCCACGAGCAGGGTAAAGGTGGTCTCCCCGGCGGCAGGGGCGGCGGCAGTACCGCCGGCGCCCCTGGCAGACAGGGTTCCTGCAGATATCAAAACCGATACTGCGGCAAGCACAAGAATCTTTTTCAGTTTCATTGTTTCCTCCAAAAAAACAAAAGGCTGCTGTTCCAAAAACTTTAGTTTTTGGAACAGCCTTACGTTACTTTACGGCGTTACGCTTAAGCTGCAGCAGTTCCTGCAGGCCCAGGCGGT
>JAISMQ010000185.1 GCA_031276685.1 Treponema sp.
TTCTGGCGTTTCAGACGGCGCATAGTTGGGGTTTAGACCCGAAGGGTCCCGGTTCCGCCACAGGCGTTTTGCCCCCGCTCTTTAACGTCCGCCGCAATCCTCATAGCCAATATGCGCCGGCCCTGCCCTTGGATAAGGGTTAGATACCCCGCTGCTCTGCGGCGGGGTTCTTCATTTACACTGGCGTGGGCCGTTTTGGGCTTCGCGGAAGCGTTCCAGGAATTCCCTCCGGCTTAGGGTCTGGGCGCCCAGGCCCCCCTTGTAGGGCAGGAGCATCCCCAGATCCCAGAAGGCAAAACCCCGGTCCCGCAGCAGGCGCCCGGTTAGGATCAACTGGACGGTCCCTGCGGAATTCTCGTCCTTGTAGCCCGAATAGCTGGTGTAGACTCTGCCCACGGCGGCCCCGAATTCGCCTGCCACGAGCCGCCCCTCCCGGTAAAGGCCGAAGGATACCATGCGGGGCTCCGGGGAGGGCCCGTTCCCCGGGTCCTGGGCCCTGCGCAGCGCGTGGAAGCCCCGGCGCAGGCAGGGGGTAAGCCAGTCTTCCCCGTGGACCTGGGCGCAGCGTTCCAGGACCGTGTCGAACAGAAAAGGGCCGCCGGGCGCCGCTTCTGTTTCCCGCCCCAGGCCGTCCACCCGCAGTTCGTAGCGGGGGATAAGCCGCCTGGCCGAACGGCTTTCGTGCAGCTTGTCGAAGAACAGCACCGACCGTTCAAGGTGCATTTCCGGGAGCAGGATAGCGTCATCGGGCCCGGCGTCTTCGGGGACTACGGACATAACCAGGAAACCTGCAGCCATAAGGCGGGCGATAAAGGCGGGCGAAAAATCCAGGGCCAGGCAGAATTCCTCCTGGTAGGAGATGGCGTCCAAAACCAGGGCGATGGCGCGGGGGTCATCGTCGCTGTCGATGCGAATGTGTCCGGATCTGGTGAATTTTAAGGGGTGAAGCAAGGCCAAAGCCGGTCCAATCCCCCGGTTAGGCGTGGGGGCCTATAAGAGCCCGAAAGACTCCATGATTTTATCCGCCGTAGCTTCCAGCAGGCGCTGGTCGATATAGGACGGATCGTTAATTTTGGCTTTAAGCTCCGCTACCCGCTCGGCACGGGTATCGGGGGCTGCGGCAACCAGATCGGTCGCCCGGTAGATCTCCGCCTTTTCAAGAGCTTCCGATGAGAGACTTATAGAATCGGATGGCGAGCCGCGGGTAACCGGTTCGTTTCTTCCGGGCCGTTTACCGCTCTGAATTGGCTCTGTATAACCTATTCTGTCGATCATCATATCAACCTGCCTGTACCGATTATCGGCATTCGTCTATCAATAGTTTACATGCAACAGTCTACACCCTGTTCAACATTCTTTCCAGCCACGTACAGGGAAAATTCGCCCTTTTGTACAGAATTTTGTTCCAAAACAGGCAAAATCTCCGCCGCCCGGCCCCTAAGGTACTCCTCGTGAAGCTTGGTCATCTCCCGGCCCAGGCATACATAGCGGCCTCCATCAAATTCGGTTAAATCCCGGAAAAGCTTGAGTACCCGGAAGGGGGATTCGTACAGCACGAAGGCCGCGCCGGAATCCAGAAGCTCCCGGAGCCGTGCCCGCCGTTTGCCCGGCCTGGGGGACAGGAAGCCCTCAAAGATCACCGTTTTGTCCATCCCCCCGGCCACGCTGACCAGGCTGGCAAAGGCGGAGGGGCCGGGTATGGGGATAACCTGGTGGCCCGCCTCCGCAGCCTTCCGCACCAGAACCGGGCCGGGGTCGCTGATGCCGGGGGTGCCCGCGTCGCTGGCGTAGGCCGCGTTTTTCCCCTCGTCCAGGGCGGCCACCACTCTGGCGGCGGCGGAATCCTCGTTTTGGGAGCGGCAGGAAAGCAGGGGAAGGCGGATCCCCAGGTGGCTCAGCAGCTTGAGCGTCCGCCGGGTATCCTCGCAGGCCACCAGGCTTACGGATTTAAGGGTTTCCACCGCGCGGATGCTCAAATCCCCCAAATTCCCGATGGGGGTGCCGATAATATACAGCGTTGCCACATCAAAACTATACCGGAAAACGGCGCCGTTGCCACCGGCGCGGGCCGAACGCCGGATTGAAGCGGGGATGATGGATCTTCTGTCGATTTTGCTGTTTCTGATTATCGCCGCCGTCCTGTTCTGGTTCGGCTATACGCTGTTTTTCCGCCTCCCCCGGCCCCGGGGGAAACCTATGGCAAAGGGCGGGGATATCGAAGGCAAGCCCGGCGACCCCCAGACCTGCCCCGTCTGCATGGCCCGGCTCCCGCCCGGCAAGCTGGTAAAGTCCGCCGTCTACCCCCCCGGCAGCGGCGGGGACCGGATCATGCACATCATGGGCTGCCCCTACTGTCTGGAAGGCGACGCGGAAAAGCGCCGCCCCCGCGTCTGCCCGGTCTGCCGCAAAGCCATCGCCGATACCGAGTACCTGTTTGCCCGCGTCTTCGAGCGGCCCGGCAAGTCCCACGTTCATGTGCTGGGCTGCGCCAAGTGCCGGGGCCCCAAGGCCATGCGCTAGGCAGGGCCAGCGCGCCCGCCCGCCTTGACGCGAATTCCCGTTCCGTGTTTTAGTACCCGTGTATATTTCAAAGGAAGTGGGGTGCCCGGCCGGCAGCCGGAAATCCCCCGCTATCCCGTAACTGTGATTGGGAAGATCCGCCGCTAACGGCCACTGGGTAGCCGGACGTGTCCAACGTTGAACTGTGTTCAACGCGGGCAAAGTCCGGCGCCTGGGAAGGCCGGCGGAAAATAGCCCATAAGCCAGGAGACTTTGGTATACTCGCGCCCCCGTAAAAAAGCCGTAGGCTTTGGGATGGCCGAACCATTTTTCAGGCTTCGAGGACTGGGCCGTAGGAAAAACTGTTGGTCGATCACCATTCTTTTTCTCCCGGATTCCCTTCTTCGGAAAGGAGCATTGTTATGTTGTACCCCAAAAAACACGCCATAGGGGGTCTGTGGTCTCTGTTCGCGGCTCTTGCCCTGGCAGGGCTGATGTGCGCGGGGTGTGATACATCGGTACCGCTGGATCCGCCCCCGGTTCCGGAGAATGTTATCGCAACGCCCACATTCAATCAAATTGTGGTCAATTGGACTGAATCCCCGGACGCAGACGGATATGTAGTGTATTATAACACTACAGAATCGCAGGACGATGCAAAACTTCTTGAGACGACAATTGCCGGGGCTACAATTACAGGACTTGACGACAGCAAAAATTACTATATCTGGGTCAAGGCAAAAAACGGTGAAGAAACAAGCAATTTCAGCGCCGTGGCGAGCGCAAGAACAAGCGAACCATTGCCCGATGCTTTTTATAATTCCATCTGGACTGGCGGGTACGCTGATAGTTATACCATCGTTGATCATGGGATAGATAAACCGGCAATTGAACGCTGGGAATTGGAATACAATGATGGATGGTCAAGTTCCCCTACAGGTGGAGCAGGAAGCTATGGCTTTAAGGGGTTCATCAAATATTTCTCTACCCAGACCCCCTCTTCCGGACAAACCGATTCCGGTGTCATCGTATTGAAATATCATGGTGAAGACTCTGCGCCGCTTGGCGCATGGGACAACGGCGAACCTCCCGGCCGGGGTCTTTTTGGGGCGGTGTATTACCATACACTTATAGCTGGTACATCTGCAACAATGGGTAACGCCAATAATTTTGATGAAGGTCAGAGCAATGTGGAGGAAACGACCCTGAAAGCGGCGGTTGGTAAATTCGGCCCTTCCAAAAGTATTGATACGTACTACGATACTACGGCCATTCCTTCTCTCTATGCGTATGCACCTCTGAACTAAGCGCCCAATGCAGGTAAGATTCCCATGGTTTTTCGGCTGTTGCTGCGGAATACAACCGGGAATCTGCCGGTTAGCGGTATGATGGAAAGCGGGTATGCCGATGAACTGTTTTTGTCAGTTTAAGAACCTTTTTGTTTTTTTTGCGGCGGTACTGTTACTTGTCAGTTGTGAGCAGCCAGGGGGTATTGTCTCCCAGAAACCTGTAATGAATGGACCGCAAATTAACATTGGCTCTAAAGAAGAATTGGAAAAGATCGGCAGGGATCCGGCATATTCGCTTTCGTCCAGATATACACTTACGGCAAATGTGACGCTGGAAAACTGGACCCCCATCGGCAGCAGTACCGAGCCCTTTTCCGGCAGCTTTGACGGCAATGGGTACACCATTACCCTGAGGAGCTTTGCCAATGATGTTTTGTCTGCTTCGGGCAGTAAATACCTGGGCATTTTTGGCTATACCAGGGGCGCGGCGGCGGGAACGGCGGTGGAGATACGCAGCCTTTCCATTTCTTCGGCAATCAGCCAGACCATAACAACAAGCGGTACCTTGTACATGGGCCTCCTTGTCGGCTATGCCGACGGGCACACGAACATCGACTCTATTTCAGTTTCGGGCAGTCTTACTGTTTCTCGTGCGTTACCAGGCGGCTACGGAATCAATGGCGGCGGTATCGTGGGCTGTGTAAAAAGTTCGCGCATCAGTAATTCTACTTCCGCTGTCTCCCTTGATTTTTCGTCCGCAGCGGAACCGGATATAGCGGGTAATGCGGGCGGTATAGCAGGGTACGGCGCAGACGGGACTGTTATAACGAACTGTTCCGCCACAGGTTCCGTCCAGGTTGCCTCGCGGGGTTTCCAGTCGGGAGCGGGCGGCATTGTCGGGTATATTACCGGAGCGGCGAGCGAGGTATCGCGCTGTTCCGCATCGGGGAACATCACGATGATCGGGCTTTACCAGCAGGAATTCGCCGGGGGTATCGCGGGCTATTCGGGGGGGAAGTCCAAAATTTTTCAATGCCGTTATACCGGCGGGACCGTACAGGACATCGGGCCGGCCAACGAGTACCCGTATGCCGGGGGCATTTCCGGCCATAATTACGGCGGAGCGGTTATCGAAGAATGTTATTCAAGCGGAACGATCCGCGCCGAAGGGCTGCTTCCCTACGCTGGGGGCATTGCCGGGTATACTTCCGCCCAGGCGGCTGCTATCAAAAATAGTTATTCAAGCATGACGGTACTAGCCGTCTCGCGGGGAAGGACCGCGCTGGCGGGCGGTATTACGGCGGCAACCGCCAACACGGGGAAAACCTCAAAATGTTACGCCACAGCAACGGTAAGCGTTGATGTAAGCGGAGGGGGAGGGGCCGGCGAAGGCTTGGGCGTCGCGGCGGGGGCAAACGCGGGCGGCATCTCCGGTTCAATCTACTATGGGGAAAATTCCACTGTGGAATACTGTGTGGCGCTTAATCCTTCGGTAACGGGATCGGATTCTTCGGGCGGGGCCGATTTTAATGTTTATCGCCTAGCCGGCGAAGGCACGGGCGGGACCAATGTGCGGACACACAACTACGCATGGTCCGGAATGGCGCTCAAGGCCGGGGGGAATACCGTATCGCCTTCGGATACTGGCCCCAATGCCAGGGACGGCGCCGACTGCGTTGCAAAGCCCGCGCAGTCCGTCTA
>JAISMQ010000016.1 GCA_031276685.1 Treponema sp.
TTTTTTGTTGAGCTTGTAGCGCCCCACCTTGCCAAGATCGTAGCGGCGGCTCGTAAAGAACATCCCCAGCAGGTCCTTCCCCGCCGCCTCCACGGTGATGGATTCCCCCGGCATAAGCACCGAGTACACCGCCGCAAGGGCGTCTTCCCGGGACGGTTCGTCCCGGCCGGGATCGTCCTTGACAAACTTGATCTCCTCCCGCTCAAAGCAGTTGAAGAGCATGTCGGAATTAAGGGAATCCGCCGCCCCAAAGCTGACCACCTCTACGGAAGCGATGCCGTTGGCCAAAAGCTCGTCAACATTGTGGGGGTGCAGTTTTTCCCCGGCCCGGTAGAGTTTCTTTTTCCCCTCCCCCTCTTTTTTGGGGGGGGCTTCGGCATCTTCGGCCGCTATCCACACCGCGGAGGCCAGAATACGGCCGGAGAATTTTTCCCTGGTCTCCCGGTCGTCCTTTACTTCCAGGGTCTCGGTCGCGTAAAAGGCCCGGATTATCTCCTCCCGGCTTTCGTATCCCAGCGCCCTAAGGAAAATGGTCCCCAGGATCCGTTTTTTCCGGTCGATCTTGGCGTAAATCAGCTCCCGCTTCTGGTCTATTTCGAATTCCAGCCAACTGCCCCGGTACGGGATGATCCGGGAAGAGAAGATCCCCTTTTCGTGGCTAAAGATAACGCCGGGGGAACGGTGGATCTGCGAAACCACCACCCGTTCCGCGCCGTTGATGACGAAGGTGCCCCGCTCGGTCATGATGGGGATATCCCCCATGTAAATGTCCTTCTGGCGGATCTCGCCGGTCTGGGTAAAGATCAGGTTAACCCTGGCTTTAAGGGATACCGCGTAGGTAAGGCCCTTCTGCTTGCAGTCGTGTTCGGAAAATTTGATATTCCCTTCGTCCAGGGTGTAGTACTCGTAGGCCAGCACCATGTCCCCGTTGGGGCTTTCGATGGGGAACGTGGTACGGAACACCTCTTCAAGGCCCTGCAGTTCCGGCGCTTCGCCCGCCCTGATCCGTTCCCGCTGCAGAAAACGCTCGTAAGAGTGAAGCTGGATGCCTATCAAATCCGGCAGTTCCATTACATCCTGAATTTCCTTGCCGATGTAAATCCGTTTTGCGGTAGTTTTTCCTTTCGTCGCCATTGTTTCCCCCTGCCCTGTCGGCCGCCTCGTCACGCTTTTTTAATTATAGCCCGCCGGACACAAAAAGGCTCCGGTTCTAAACCGGAACCTTGTCCAGGCGGGCGAGAAAAAACACTTTGAGCCCCTGCGGGGCCTGGAGCGCCGGAATCGGCGGCGCCCATTCCGCTTTACTGAATATCAACCGTACCGCCTGCGGCAGTGATCGATTCCTTGATTTTCGCGGCCTCTTCCTTGGTGACGTTCTCCTTGAGGGGCTTCGGCGCGCCTTCCACCAGGTCTTTGGCCTCTTTAAGGCCCAGCCCCGTAACGGCGCGGACCTCTTTGATAACCGCGATCTTCTTGGCATCGTCATACGCCTTAAGAATAACGTTGAATTCGGTCTGCTCCTCCACGGCGGCGGGCGCCGCAGCGCCGGCGGCGGGCGCCCCGGCCACTACCGCCACGGGCGCGGCGGCGGATACGCCGAACTTCTCTTCCAGGGCCTTGACCAGCTCGGAAACCTCCAGAACGGTCATGGACGAAATCGCCTCGATAATCTCTTCTTTTGTGGCTGCCATCTTAGCTTCTCCTTATGCGTGTAATAACGCCCCACAGGGGGCGCGGCCGGGAACAAACCCGGCGACCGGGCCGGCATCGCGCTTCAATCTTGAAGCCGGCCCCTATATAATCCGACAGGACAGCAGCTTCGGACCTATGTCCGGGAAGCCTGACGGATCAATATACCGTACCGGGCGGTTTTAACCCGCCTTCTTTTCCCCCACGGCTTTAACGGTGCGCACCAGCCGGGCGGGCATATCGTTCAGAGCCCCGGCCAGGTTCCGGGCGGGGCCGTTAAGCACCGACAGGAGCATGGAGATAAGCTCCAGCCTGCCGGGAAGCTTGGAAAATGCCTCCGTTTCCTGCGCGTTGTACACCGCGTCGCCGATCAGGGCCCCTTTAACCTGCAGGGCAGGGGCTTCCTGGGCAAAGCCTAGGAGGATCTTGGCGACTTCGTTGGAGTCCCTGGGAGCAATCGCCACCGCCGTGGGCCCGACCAGGTAATCCGCCACCCCGGACGGGGCGGCAAGCTGTTCAAAGGCGATCCGGGCAAAGTTGTTTTTTATAACCTTGTACCGCACGTCCTTGGCCCGCAACTGGTTCCGCAGATTGGTGATCTGCTCCACCGTAAGCCCCCGGTAATCGGTAAAAATAAAGTCCCTGGACTGGCCAAAGGCATCCTTAATCTCCTGGATAGCCTGAGTTTTACTTTCCTGTACCTTTTACGCTACAATTGCCATGTTGACATACCCCTTGTTATGGAAACCCGCAGGCCCCTTAGTCCTCGTCCTTTACCGCGACCCATACGCCGGGGCCCATCGTGGACGCCACCGAGACGGTTTGGATAAACTCGCCCTTGGCATCGGCGGGGCGCTTGCGCCTGATCTCGGAAACTACGGTTTTTACATTCTCCGCCAGTTTGTCGCTTTCCATGGAAACCTTCCCCACGGCCAGGTGTATTACCCCGGTCTTGTCGGCCCTGAATTCGGTACGGCCCTTTTTCAGTTCCGCCAGGGCGCCTTTGAGATCGAAGGTAACCGTGCCGGTTTTCGGGTTGGGCATAAGCCCCTTGCGGCCCAGGACCATACCCAGCTTGCCCACGTCTTTCATCATGTCCGGGGTAGCCACGGCCACGTCAAATTCGGTCCAGCCGCCCTTTACCTTTTCGATCAGGTCGGCGGCCCCCACAAAGGCGGCGCCGGCGTCCTGGGCTTCCTTTTCCTTTTCCGGCTTGCAGAAGACCAGCACCTTTTTTTCGCCCCGGAACTGGTGGGGAAGCACCATCGTATCCCGGACGGACTGGTTTTTCTTGAGGTTCAGCTTGACGGAAACGTCTACGGTTTCGTCAAATTTGGCGTAGGCCATGCTCTTTACCAGGTTCAGGGCTTCCTGAAGCTCGTAAGAGGCGGCGGAATCGTACTTTTTGACGGTTTCCTGGTATTTTTTCCCCCGGGTCATTTTTCCACCTCCACGCCCATGGACCGGGCGGTCCCGGCGATGATCCGCATGGCGGCGTCCGTATCGTTGGCGGACAGATCCGCCATCTTCAGCTTGGCAATTTCCTCAAGCTTGGCCCTGGGAAGCACGCCGACCTTGGTCTTGTGGGATTCCGGGGAACCCTTTTCCAGACCGACGGCCTTTTTGATAAGCACCGAGGCCGGGGGGGTTTTTAGGATAAAGGTGAAGGACTTATCCTGGTACACGGTGATAACGACCGGTATGATAAGGCCCGCCTCCATAGTCTTTGTCCGGTCATTGAACTGCTGGACAAACTGGGGGGCGCTGACCCCGTGGGGGCCCAGCGCGGGGCCGACGGGGGGGGCCGGCGTAGCCTTGCCCGCAGGGCACTGCAGCTTGAT
>JAISMQ010000233.1 GCA_031276685.1 Treponema sp.
TTTATTGAGAAGGTCGCGCGGGCGAAAGTGGCGCTGGACCTGACCAAGGGCCTGGGCGATGCCAACAAGGACCATACCGCGTGGGCATTAGCTCTGTCCCTCGGCTGGTCGCTAAAGGAAAAACCGGGGGTTGCCCCCGGCGACATCGGGACGGGCTTTGTTGTCAAGTACAAAGCCGGTATTGCGGAGGACCCGTATGATGCCGGTACTAGGCTTGTAACGCCGGGCAAGACAACGACCAACCAACTGTACTTTGGGTTCATAGCCACGTTTTAAGGCGGTGTAACGGGAGGCTCCCCCGCTTTGATCTGAGCCGATTTATCTAACCCGGCGGAACCCCGCCGGGTTTTTTGCGCCCCTTTCGTAACAACGTTTCACCTTCCACGCATACTAACCTTCTCCAACGCCAGGGCCAGCGAGTACAACCGTGGGTATATGCGCCCGGCCCCGGCGCTTGACCATGCGGGGTACATGCAACAAAATATAATCGTGAAATTTACGGTTTGTAGAATGTGGTCAACGCTTAAAGGCGCGGCCCCCCTGCTCGGGCTTTTCCTGTCCCTCGGCGCCTGTGCAAGCGGCCCCAGTGTGGAGGAGGAGTGGATTGCCGATCTGGATCCCGTTCAGGCGGGGATTATAGACGCGGAGTTTTCCCGCCCCCTTTCCTCTGCGGTTGATAAACGGGATATTACCGTGTTCTTTTGCCCCAGGGATAACAACGTGTACCTGGAGTTCCGGTACCAGGGTATGACCTTTCGGCAGTATTGGAGTTCCGCAAACCGGGCCGCTTTCCGGCAGGCCCTGGAAACCTACAAAGCCGACTATGCGGCCCGTAATTTGATCGACAAGCCGAACCGTACCCGCCGGATCTACGGCAGCCTGGAAGGGATGATCCGCTGGGGTTTCGCCCCGCAGATCGGGGGCTTCGGCCTGGCCCTTGGCTCCCAGGGCAATCCCTCCTACGATCTGGGCTACGCTTTCAAACGGGACCGGGGCGCTTCCCGCACGGAAAGCCCCTATTTCACCGTGTTCCAGGACCAGTGTACGGATACCCTTGCAGGCTCCAATCCCAGCCAGTCCCTGTTCCTCTACCTCCACTTTACCCGCGCCCAGGCCGATGAGCTGGTCCGGCTGTTTGACCAGGTCTACCTTCTCTCCCTTATCGGGCCTCCCGCTGAAACCGGGCAGGGTTCCGGCGGCTATTCGGACGACTACTAGGGAAGCGGGCTGTGGATATAAGCGTTTCCGCCCTTGCCCTGGGCTACAACGGTTTCGCGGTTGTCGGCGGCCTTAATTTTGCCGTTCCCCGGGGCGGCTACCTCTGTATCATCGGGGAGAACGGATCGGGCAAAAGTACCCTGGTTCGGGGGATTCTGGGCCTTGCCGCCCCCATGTCGGGGAGCATAAGCCTGGGGGAGGGGATTAGGCGCGGCGAGATCGGCTACCTTTCCCAGCAAATGGCGGCAAAGAAGGACTTTCCCGCCGGCGTAAGCGAGATCGTGCTGTCCGGCAGCCTGGGCCGCGCCGGGCTGCGCCCCTTCTAGTCCCGGACCGAAAAGGCCGCTGCGGAAGAAAACATGCGGCGTCTGGGGCTGTGGGAACTGCGGGATCGCTGTTTTAGGGAGCTTTCCGGCGGCCAGCAGCGGCGGGTGCTGCTGGCCCGCGCCCTCTGCGCTTCCCGCAGGCTGCTTGTCCTGGACGAGCCCGCCGCAGGGCTCGATCCCCTGGTTACCGTCGAGGTCTACGGGCTCCTGGAAAAACTGAACCGGGAAACGGGCCTTACCATCGTGATGGTTTCCCATGACATCGAATCGGCGTTAAAATACGCCGGTTTGGTGCTTCACCTTAAAAAACCTGCGGGCGATCAGGTAAACACCCAGTGCTTTTTTGGAACTGCCGGTGAGTATATAAAATCCGATACCGGGAGGGAGTTTTATGTTCGCGGTTCTTCCTGAAATGTTTTCGTACCCCTTTCTTGTCCGGGCCTTTGTAGTCGGTTTTCTTGTTTCGATCTGCGCCGCCCTGCTGGGCGTCAGCCTGGTGCTGAAACGGTACTCGATGATCGGTGACGGCCTTTCCCACGTGGGTTTTGGAACCCTTGCCCTGGCAACCGCGCTGAACATGGCCCCCCTGACGGTCTCCATCCCCATTGTTATTGTCGCGGCCTTCCTGCTGCTGCGCCTGAGCGAGAACAGTAAAATTAAGGGGGACGCCGCCATCGCCATTATTTCTACCGGATCTCTGGCGGTGGGCGTGGTTATCATCTCGATGACCACCGGGATGAACACCGATGTGTGCAACTACCTGTTCGGCAGCATCCTTGCCATGAGCAGGAACGATGTGTATTTAAGCGTCGCCCTGTCGGTTGTCGTGCTGGCCCTGTTTGTCCTGTTCTACAACAAACTGTTTGCCATAACCTTTGACGAGACATTCGCCAGGGCATCGGGGGTAAAGACGGGTATCTACAACATGCTTATCGCCTTTCTTACGGCCATTACCATCGTGCTGGGCATGAGGATGATGGGCGCCATGCTTATTTCAAGCCTTATCGTGTTCCCCGCCCTTACCTCGATGCGCCTGTTCAAGAAATTCAGAAGCGTTACCATCTGTTCCGCCTGTGTTTCGGTCTGCTGTTTTTTTGCCGGCGTGGTTATTTCCTACGTTTACGCCACGCCCACGGGGGCAAGCGTAGTGATGCTGAACATTTTCGCGTTTCTGCTCTTCTGGCTCATCGATTTGCTGCTGCGAAAGGCATGGTCCGCAAAGATCCTGTCCCGCCCCGCCGCCGCTTCCCTGCTTCTGGCCGTCCTGCTCTCGGGCTGCGGGAATTCCCGCATGCTGGTTGTCAAACAGAACAAGGCCGGTTCCCTTTCTGTGGATCTGGGCCCCCTTGCCGAAGAGGCCCCTGCCCCAGTCCTGCACAAACTGGACCCGGCGGACCGTAATCTGGACAGCCCCGTTATCGAAATAAAAGAGAAGATGTTTATAGCCCAAACCAACGATGTCTACCTTAACGTTGAAGATTATTTGGGAAAAACCATAAAGCTGCAGGGGATTTTTAAGAAAGAACAGTACGCGGGCATCGACACCGAATACTGCTTCGTCCTCCGCTACGGCCCCGG
>JAISMQ010000196.1 GCA_031276685.1 Treponema sp.
CGGCGCGCCCTCCGTTTCGAACCCGCTGTTACCCCTGTGTGGAGAAATGGGCAAAGCCCATTTCTCCGAAAATGAAAACACCGCCCAAAAGGGCGGCGTTTTCATTCCTCCCCCGCGCGGGTTCGAACCACGGACCCAGTGGTTAACAGCCACTTGCTCTGCCAACTGAGCTACAGGGGAATGTTCGATAACTATAGCGGGGCCAACGAAATTTTGTCAAGTGCCTGCGGGGCCGGCGCGGCTGGCTAGGAGGCAAGAGGCGCTTTAAGCTGGGCGCGGATTGACAGGACGGAGGAGGCCAGGGCACAGATAGCCGCGAGGATGGCCATGATGGCCAGGATTCTGGAACCGAGGATCATAAAGTTGTACATCCCGTGAATGGCGATGGCGGAAAGGACGCGCATCGTAACCGGGAGGGGCCCTTCGCCCAGGCCGGCGGCGGCGGCTCCTACCCTCGCGCCGCAGGCGCCGTGCAAGGGGGCGGACGTGACGGTTCGCAGCAGGGCGATCCCCATGTCGGAGGCGCCGTAGGCGGCGCTTTCCATCAGCGCGAAGCCCAGCCCGGCAGCCAGGCCGGCGACGCTGCCCCGCAGGACGGCGTTTTCGCCCCTGATCCGGGCAAGGGGGAAGAGAATCATAAAAACCAGGAACCGGGACAGCTCTTCGGTGGCGGCGATCCGGCAAAACAGGTTGAATATTACGGACCCTATGCCCCCCAGGGGGCCGGCGGCGGGGCCGGACAGGACGGGGATAAGGCGCTGCAGGAGCAGGGCAAGGAACATGGAACTGGCGCCGCCGAACAGGAAAACAAGGAACCACCCAGGGCTTAAAGGGCAGCGGGCCAGGCGGTACCAGAGGAACAGGAGCAGCGCCGGCAGGGCGGCGATCAGGATCAGGAATAAAAGCACCGGCAGGCCGTTCACTCCTCTAGCATAATACCAACGGAACAATTAGGGTAAGGCCCATGACGAGCCCGGACAATCGCCGTGTGATCATCATCGTTGGCCCTAAACATGCGGGAAAGACCAGCGCGGGGAAGGCCCTGGCCCGGCTCTGGGAAGGGGGCGGCGCCGAAATCGGCGGTGCTGGGGGCAACAGCCCCGGAAGCGGCGGCGCTGGGGGCGGCGGGCCGGAAGCGGCGGCCCTGGGGGCGGCTGCCCGTTTTATCGACCTGGACGAGCTGGTAGAGAGCCGCGAGGGGGCGAGCCCCCGGCTTCTCTACCGGGCGGGGCCGGGTGTCTTTCGCAAGGCGGAGGCGGAGGCGCTGCGGAGTCTGCTGGAAGGGGCGAAGCTTGAAAGGGCTGCGCCGGAGGGGGGCTGCGTTACCATCGTAGCCGCAGGCGGCGGCCTGGCGGACAACCGGGAAGCCCTGGAACTGTTGAACACAAGCCGGGCGCTGGTCGTGTACCTGGAGGTGCCGGCGGGAACCGCGTGGGGGCGGATCAGGGCGGCGGCGGAACTGACCGGGGAACTGCCCCCCTTCCTTGATACGGAAAACCCGCAGGAGACCCACCGGCTGCTCCACGAGCGCCGGGGGCGGGTGTACCGGGAACTGGCGGAGATCACCGTGGCGGCGGGGGACAGCCCGGAGGAGACTGCGGCCAGAATCCTGCGGCGGCTTATGGATGGCCCGCCCGGTGAAATCCGATGACCGAAACCACCCGGCGGATCATCGGGGCTATCCGCGCCGTCCCCAGGGGAAAGGTCTGCTGTTACCGGGACATCGCCCGTGCGGCGGGACTTCCCAACGGGGCGCGGCAGGTGGTCCGGGTGCTGCACTCCATGGCGGAAAAATACGGGCTCCCCTGGCACCGGATCATCCGCGCCGACGGCTCCATCGCGCTGGAATCGTGCGAGGGCGGGGAAATCCAGGCCGGACTGCTGCTGGCCGAAGGGGTCAAAGTTTCCGCGCCGGGCCGGGTGGACATGGAACGCTACGGTTTCACGCCGGGAGAGGGGCATCTGCCGGGAGAGATGTGTTCACCGGAAGAGGGCCGTTCACCAGGAGGGGGCTGTTCACCGGAAAAAGAGTTTACGTAGGGGGATGGTCGTTCGCGGGGCCGCGCGGCCCGCCCCGCAGGGCAAGCCGGACGGCTTTGGCAAAGATGCCCCCCAGGTAGGCCCCCTCCCGCCGGGAAAGGGCGGCCCGGGAGATAAAGTCCCGGATAAACCGAAGCTGATCTTCCCGGCCCGGGCAGCGGTAAAAACCCAGGCTTTCCTGATTCCCCGCGATTGACGCCGCAAGGCTATCCGCCTGGCCCCGGTCCAGGGGCTCCCACGCGCCCTTGACCTCTGCCCCGGCCTCCTGGGACCCAAGGGCGCGGAACAGTTCGTAGCCGTAGATCTGGACCGCGTGGGAAAGGTTAAGGGAGGGGAAGGAATCGGCCACGGGGATGTGGGAAGCGATGTTGCAGAGGGCCAGTTCGGCGTTGTCCAGTCCGCTGCGCTCGTTGCCAAAGGCCAGGGCCGCCTGCCCCGGCCTGTCCCGCAGCCACAGGGCAAGCTCCCGGCAGTCCATGGTTACGTTTTTCCGCTTCCGGCCCCGCCGGTGCGTAGTCCCCGCAAGGACGGCGCAGTCCGCGGCCGCCTCCCGCAGGCTGCCGAAGAACCGCGCCCCCTCCCACACCCCGGCGGCGTGGACCGCCCGGGACCGGATTTCCCCCTCAAACGGGGCAAGATCCGCCCTGGAAAGGCCGGTAATCCGCAGGCGCGAAAGTCCCATGTTCATCATGGCCCGGCAAACCGCCCCGATATTGCCGGGATCCGACGGCCGGCACAAGATTACGCTGATTTCACTTAATTTCATTCATAACCAGCCTTATTGTTGAAAAATCCCCGGAACACGTATATAACTATATAGGAACCTGCCAGCCCCGCAGTTTGACAAAGTATCAGCTTATCATTAGAATACGGAGGTAAAACCGTCAATGGACGGAGGCCGGGTTAAGGGAGCGTCATGACGAACAATGATCTAGTTCCAGGCTTTGATGATGAAAAGGACGAAAGCCTCAAAATTCAACTCCAAAAGGTAGATGGGGTGGATGGTTGTCTGATTCTTTATCTGAATGGATACATAGACACCTATAATTCTAACTATTTTCAAAAACGGGTCGCCAAGGCAATTGAAAAGGGCTATATCAAGCTTATTTTTCAGTGCAACGGGCTAAATTACGTATCCTCTACAGGTATCGGCTCCTTTACGGCCTTTTTGAAATCCGTAAAACCGCGGGGCGGGGACCTCGTACTCCTGGAAATTCAGCCCAAGGTGTACGAAGTGTTCCAGCTTCTCGGCTTTTCCCAGTTTTTTAACATTCGGGAGAACCTGGACGAATCGATAAACTACTTCCACGCGGGCGCTTCCGAATCGGTATCGCTGTTCCCCAAGGTGTTTTCCTGCCCTATCTGCTCTAAAAAGCTTAAAGCTTTAAAACCTGGCCGTTTTCGCTGTTCCGAGTGTAAAACCATCCTGGCCATAGACAATGGAGGCCAGGTTTTCCTGGGTTAACAACGTATGGGTATCTTCTCCCGGCTCAAGACTCTTATATCCGCGAACATAAACCACCTGATCAACAAGGCCGAAAAACCCGAAAAGATGCTGAACCAGCTCATTATTGACATGAACGAGCAGCTTATCGAGTCTAAAAGGGCGGTCGCCCAGGCTATTGCGGATGAAAAGCAGCTTGAGCGGAGAATGAACGAACAGTTGGACCAGTCCGCGAACTGGGAGCGGAAGGCCGTGCTGGCGGTGGAAAAGGGCCAGGACGACCTTGCCAAAGAGGCCCTGCTCCGCAAACAGGAAACCGACAACGCCGCCCTGGAGTACCGCAAGCAGTGGGAAGCCCAGCGCGCGGCGGTGGGGAAGCTGAAAGAAGCCCTTAAGGAGCTTACCGGCAAGATCGACAAGGCCCAGCGGCAGAAGAACCTGCTTATCGCCCGGGCCAAACGGGCGGAAGCCCAGCAGAAGATCCAGGATACCATGTCCAGCGTGTCGGGGAACCGGGGCGCTTTCGACGCCTTTGACCGGATGGCTCAGAAGGTGGACCAGATGGAGGCCCAGGCCGATGCCAGCAAGGAACTGGAAGATTTTTCCAGCGACAACGACCTGGACAAGCGCTTTGCCGAGCTTGAAAAGTCCGACGGCTCTGCGGACCGCCTGCTGGAAGACCTGAAAAACAAGATGAAGGCCCTTCCCGAGAATCCTTCTTCCTAACCGCCCCCCCGCCGCCTGCCGTTCCACGCAAATTATGCACAAGTTATCCACATAACTGATATAGCAAAATATGTCTGAAATAGTAATTTTTTTGGATTGCGACAATTTTTCTGCTGATTTGTAATATACCCCATGATTGCGAAAGGGCCGTAACTCCTTGTAGGATAAGGAGTTACAAGATTTGACCTTGTTTTTGCTTTGATGCCCGGATCGGCATTGTATGAAAAGTAATACAGACCCGCGCCGCCCAAAATATATCAACAACTTTTCCACAATTTTTACCATGAGCCGTCTCCGGCGTTTTTACGCTGCCTTGCATTAGCAAGTACCCCATGTTAGGCTACGAATCAATGAAGAATATCGCCCGCTTGGTACTCTTTTTTACGGTTTCCCTGGCCGGCATCTTTGTTTTGGCGGCTGCAGTCCGCTTTCTGCATGTACGAATCGACATAACCCGCGTTTTGCCCGCCCGGAACAGCCGTGTCGAGGCCGAACTGCTGTCCGCGGCCCGCTGGGCCCTGCCCCTTTCCCTCTACGGCGCCCTGCTCCTCAGCCTTAGCTACACCGTAAGGCGCAGGATCCCCGCCCCCGCCGCCATGTTAAGCCTGTTTGTCCTCGCATCCGCCGCCGGCCTGGGGATAGTCCTGGGTGCGGAGGGCTTTCACCGGCTGTCCTCGTACACGATTCCCGCCAGGCCGCTGGGGAACCCCGGCCTTGTTCTGACCCAGGCGGATAACGCCATCGTCCTTATCCAGGACCCGGCGGAGATCTGGGGGCCCCGGGTGGTGTCCATCCCCGGCCAGGCCCTGCTCTACCAGGCCGTACCCCGCGGGCCGGACAACCAGCCCATCAGCCTGCCGCCCGTCCCCTTCCGGACCAACACCGCCTGGGTCCTCGAAAGCCTCGATATCGACCTGTCCCTGGCAAGCCGCCTGCTTGTCGGCCGCTTTAGCTCCGGCGGCATCGTCCCCTTCGCGGTTTACGTCTGCGCGCTTTGCTTCCTGCTGGTGTCCCTGCGCTTCGTGCTGGGCCTAAGCAAGTGGCCCCTGGCCAACCTGTTCCTGGGGGCACTGATATTCCGGGGCATCCTGTCGATGGAAACGTTCCTCGCCGCCCCGGAGCCCGGCGAAATTTTGAACAGCTTTTTGGGCGGCCTGATCCCCCCCCCGTACACGGCGCCGCTGATCTTCGTGTTTCTGGGCTTCCTGGTCTGCCTGTACACCTTCCTCAGCTACCTGGCCCGGCGGAAGGATCTCCATGAAAATTAAAAAAGAGAGCTTCCTTTCGTCCCCGGCCCTCTTTGTTTACTACATGGCAGCCTCTTCGCTGGCGATTCTGGGCTTCCGCCTTCTGTTCCCCGGCCAGGGGGCCCCGCTCCCCATCTTTTCCCGGGATTGGCGGTTCACGCTGGGGGCCCTGGACATCCTTTCCCTGTTCCCCGCCCTGGCCTTTAGCGCCCTGGTTTTCCCCCTGGGCTTCCGAATCTCCTACGATGACTTCCGCAGCTTCTCCCCCCGTTTTTTGGAACAGTTCAAAGGGCCGCTTATTACCGCCATCCTGGTCTCCGTCGTCTACGCCGCCCTCTTTTTCCTGGTCCAGCCCGTCGTCCAGAACAAGCGGATCGATATGGCCCACCGGGGGAGCCTTTACCGCCTGGCGCGGGATCTGGCCCGGGACCGCGCCTCCCTGGGGCGCTGGGACGAGGCCGCGGGCTTTTTAGGCATCTGCGAGCAGGTGTGGCCCGGCAGCCCGGAACTGGAGCAGCTTAGGATTGACGCGGAGGTTGAGCTGGACGCGGAACGGATCCGGGCGGAGCGGATCCGGGGGGAGGAAGAGCAGCAGGCGAGCCTGGAGCAGAGCCGGGCGGGACGAGGCGCCGAGGCTTTGGACCGCGCGTCCGGGCAGCCCCTGACTACCCCGGAGGCCCTGGACCTGGCCGCTGCGGCCATGCGGGAAGAACGGTACTACGACGCCCACTGGCTGGCGACCCTGGGGGCGCGGCTGGCCCCGCCGGGGGGCCCCGAGGAGGCCGCCGCCAGCCGGGCTGCGGGCCTTGCCTGGGACGCCATTTCCTCGCTGGCCCCCAATGCGCGGGAACAGGAACTCCACGCCGTGTACCGCCTTAAACAGTCCGGTTACGAGGCCATGGTCGCCGGGGACTGGATCCGGGCCTACTACATCTTCCGGGAACTGATAGAGCGGAGCCCCGGCGATCCGGACGCCGGGAATTTCCTCCGGACAAGCGAGGAAGGCATCCGCAGCATCGCCTTTTTTACCGATGAAATGGGGCGGGGGACGGGGGACGTTCTGACAAACGCGGTGTTTTCCCTGCCCTACCAGCCCCGTGGCGGCGGCGTAGGCCGGGGCGTTATCCGGTTTTCCTCAATTTCCCTGTACCAGGACTACGCCTACGCCTTTGGCCTTGAGTTTATCTGTTTTGACGGCGAAAACCGGCCCGAGTCCGGCTTTGAAGCGCCCTACGCCAAGATCGTACCCATGACCCTGGGCGGCCGGGACCGGGTCGTGGTGCTGATGCAGGCCCTGGACCGCGGCAACCAAAACCGCAGTTGGAAGCCGGAGTGGCGCTCCCTGGAAGAAAGCGCGGCGGCCCGGCGGCAGGCCGTCAGCAGCCCTGCGGCGGCGGGGGGCTTTCTCCGTTCCGCCATCGGGGATAACCAGATCATGCTGGACCTGGACTTTGAAAGCTTCGGCCTGCTCTGCTACACCTGGCGGGGCCTGGGCGCCCCCTCCGGGCCGGCGCGCCTGTCGCCCCTGGACGGGTTTTCCCTGGGGGACCTGTTCGCCGCGTTCCGCTCCCTTAGCCCCTACGGCTATGTACCCCAGGTTTTCGAGGCGGAGATCATCTACCGGCTCTGCGAACCCCTGTTTTTCCTGCCCCTGGCCGTCATCGTCATCATCGTCGGCTGGCGGTTCCGGGCTTTTTCCCGGGCCCCGTTCGTGTTTGTCCCCATGCTCTTTGTGCTGCCCCTGGTTTTCAACGGGCTGGTCTACTTTTACCGCCACATACTCAATATCCTGGGGATCTTTTTAGTGCTGAACCTGGGTTTTTCCGCCACCCTAATCGCCTATTGCTTTGGCGCGGGGATCCTCTTTGTCTTTTCCCTTGTCGTCTTTAGCTCCCAGCACAGTTAGCCGCCGGTACCGTTGCCGCCGGCGCAGGTGCCCGCGCCGGCAGTCGCCCGGCCCCTCAGCGGGCAACGATCCTGGCCCCCAGCGACGAAAGCCGGGGCACGATGTTTTCAAAGCCCCGCTCAATCTGGTAGACGTTGCGGATGGCGCTTTTCCCCCGCGCGCACAGGGCGGCGATGATCATCGCCATGCCGGCCCGCACGTCGGGGCTCTGCAGCTCCGATCCGCTTAACTCCGAAGGGCCGGAAACCACCGCCCGGTGGGGATCGCAGAGGACGATCCGCGCCCCCATGGCGATAAGCTTGTCAACAAAGAACATCCGCGATTCAAACATCTTTTCGTGGATCAGCACCGTACCCTTAACCTGCGTTGCCACCACGGTAACAATGCTGGTAAGGTCCGACGGGAATCCCGGCCAGGGGGCGTCGTCGATCTTGGGGATCATCCCCCCCAGGTCGCAGTTTACCGCCATTTTCTGCTTCCCGCTTACAAAGATGTCCTCCCCCCGCTGTTCCCAGCGGATCCCCAGTTTGGCAAAGGCTATTTTTGCGGAACGCAGATCCCCGGCCCGCGCCCCCCGGATCGTCAGCTCCCCGCGGGTGGCGGCCGCCAGCCCGATAAAGGACCCGACCTCCATAAAATCCGCCCCACTGGCAAAATCGCAGCCGCCCAACTTTGGCACGCCCCGGATACGCAGAATGTTCGAGCCGATTCCTTCGATACACGCCCCCATCGCCGTAAGCATGCGGCACAGATCCTGCACGTGGGGCTCGCTGGCGGCGTTGGTCAGCATGGTTTCGCCCCTGGCAAGCACCGCCGCCATTACCGCGTTCTCCGTGGCCGTAACCGAAGCCTCGTCCAAAAAAATATCCGCCCCCCTAAGGGCCGCCGCGCGGAACGTAAAATCGCCGTTCACCGTAACCCTGGCCCCCAGTTCCCGCAAGGCCAGAAAATGGGTATCCAGCCGGCGCCGTCCAATCACGTCACCGCCGGGCGGGGGCAGCACCACCGTGCCGGTCCGGGCCAGCAGAGGCCCGGCAAACAGAATGGAAGCCCGTATCTTCCGCGCCTGCTCCGGGGGAATCGCAGTCTGCACAGTGCCCTTCGCGCAAAGCTGCCATGCGTTGGGGCCGGCAGGGTCAGCCGTGCCCCCCAGGGCGCGGTAGATCTCCAGCATTACCTGCACATCTTCTATGTTGGGGATGTTCCGCAAAATAACAGGTTCGTCAGTAAGAAAAGCCGCCGCAAGGCAGGGCAGCGCGGCGTTCTTGTTGCCGCTCGCCCTGATAGTCCCCCTGATAGGGCTCCCCCCTTCGATCAGGTACTCGTTCATCGTTAAAATGTACCAGCTTATACCGGCCCTGTCAAAGCGGC